>JAHXHI010000107.1 GCA_025656775.1 gamma proteobacterium symbiont of Bathyaustriella thionipta | reverse complement strand
GGGATTAAGACAAAACGATTAAAGGCTGGTTGGGACAACCAATACATGCTTAAAATTCTAGGGCAATCAAATTAAGCGCGATTGCCCTGCCAGCCAAATTGACTAATAAAATGGGCTAAAACTGAATCCTGTCATAAGTCCAATACAGGCCCGTTAAGGCAATCAGCAATGAACCGGGAATCACAACCACTTTGCGGTATTGCTGTTCATTAGCTAATTGATTACGCAGTAAGTGAGCAAAAAAGAACCAGGCCAGAAAAATGATGGCCACCTGTGCAATTTCAACCCCGATATTAAAACTGATTAAAGCTGTGGCAAAGTCATTTTCCGGCATGCCAAAGTCAGATAACACACTGGCAAAGCCCAAACCATGCAGCAGACCAAAAATAAAAACGATGAATAAACGGCTTTTGTGCAGCTTTGGCATCACTATATTTTCTATACCGATATAGGCAATCGATAATGCAATCAGAGGTTCTACAATGTTAGCAGGAAGATTGAGCACACCATTCATAGAAAGCCCAAGTGTAATAGTGTGAGCGACTGTAAACATCGTCACCTGCCATAATAAAGGCCTTATATGAGTGCTGAGGAGAAAAATACCCAAAATAAATAAGATGTGATCCAGCCCCTTGGGAAGGATGTGTTCAAAGCCGGAAACCAGATAAGTCGTTAGCACCTGAAAAAACGTCTGCTGGGTGAACACTTCGGTTAATGAAAACGGCTGACTAACTTCATCATTTTTAAGCCATTGCCAGGGCGACCAATGCCATTTTTCATTCACTTCATCAACCTGGCGCACACGAACCGCGTTATCACCAAATCGTGAAGGATAATACCAGTTCAATGACTGAGCGGTGGTAGGTACTTCACCTTCAACAATAATAAGACTGATTCGAGGTACTTTAACATAGCCTGGTTCAGGGATATCCACTGTCGTAATCTGAAACCTGGCCGGTTCGTTATCAAATTGTATTTTGACTTCCTGCAAAAATCCTTTTTCAAAGGAACGAAATGCCTGACGTAATTGTTCGGGCGGCAGGACTCGAAAATCATCATAAGCCTGAGCATTTGGCGCATCCCTGGTATTTTTATAACGACTATTGATACCGGTTAACAGAGCTTCAATACTGGCTCTGATTTCAACTTGAAACGTACCGTCTGTTTTTACACTGATTTCAACCAATGCTGGTTTAACAATATCAGCAACGCTGGATAAAGGCGCCAGAGTTAAAAAAAACAAAATAAATGGGTAAAAAAAGGATTTATTGAGCATAATCGATTAAACCAAATAAAATAACAAACCACATAAACATAAGATACTGTTTATAAAATACTTTTCATAAAAAAACACATTGACAATATAAATTAAAAGGTAAACAAAAGCCTTTTATTTAAACGCTACATACTGATTTTTAGCATTTAACAAAAACAAAACACTTCAATATTAAAAAAAACACATTATACTATAAAACACAAATAAGAATCAGCCGCAATTTACACTGAATAGACAGTAAAAACTAATTATAGGCCAAGGGTGTTTTATGCCATTAATCGATCGTCGTAAATTTATACAGCTTGTGGGTACCGGTGCCGCTGCATCAACCATTCCAGCCATTTTACCTTTAAGCGCTGCCAATGCAGAAAAATCCAGCAATACACCAAAAGACTTTTATAATTTACCCGTTAAAGGGAATGTCCGTATTTTACATATTACCGATGTTCATGGTCAGTTAAATCCCGTTTATTTTCGTGAACCTAATGTTAATTTAGGCGTAGGAGATGCTTATGGCCGCCCGCCTCATGTGGTCGGGAAAAAACTGCTCAATTGGATGGCGTTAAAAGAAAACAGCCCTGAAGCTTATGCTTATACCTATCTGAACTTTGATAATGTGGCAAAAATTTATGGTAAGACCGGTGGTTTTGCACATATTAAGACACTGCTCAACACACTTCGTAAACAAGCCGGTGGCAAGCAAAATACGCTGACCATTGATGGCGGTGATTTATGGCAAGGCTCTGGCACATCGCTCTGGACCCGTGGTGTTGATATGGTCGAAGCATCCAATATTATGGGGCTGGATGTCATGGTAGGTCACTGGGAGTTTACTTATCGTGAAGAAGAAGTGCTCAGTAATGTCGCCCTGTTCAAGGGCGATTTTATTGGCCAGAATGTGCGTGTTAAAGAAGATGCTCTGATGAGTGATGAATACCCTGCGATGGTTGAACGTTATGACGGCAGCGGTTTGTATGATGAAGATTCCGGTCACGCATTTCGACCTTATGTAATAAAAAACATTAATGGCGCCCGTATATGTATTATCGGACAGGCGTTTCCCCGTACTGCTAATGCCAATCCACAGGAATTTTTCCCTGACTGGTCATTCGGTTTGCGTGAAGCCGATATGATTGAACTGGTAAGCCAGATACGTGCCGATGAAAAGCCTGATGCCATTATTTTACTCTCACACAATGGTATGGATGTTGATATTAAGATGGCACAAAACGTACCTGGACTGAATGCTGTTTTTGGCGGTCATACCCATGACGGCATGCCAAAGCCGATTGAAGTCAAAAATACAGAAGGCAACACCTGCCTGGTAACCAATGCAGGTTCCAACGGTAAATATGTCGGTGTGATGGATTTTGATATAAAAGACGGCAAAATAAAGTCAATGAATTATAATATGCTGCCGGTTATCACTAACTGGCTGCCTGCCGATAAAGAAATGGCTGCTTATATTAAGCAAATGCGTCAGACCAGATACGATGACAAAATCATCGAGAGCCGTGCTAAAAAGTTCTTTTTCAATAAAAGTCGTGTCGGTAAGACCTACGAGGATATTCTCAACGAAAAACTGGCCATTGCTGACAGAACCCTTTATCGCCGCGGTAATTTCATGGGCACCTGGGATCAGGTGCTTTGTAATGCCCTGAGACATGAATTTAAAGCCGATGTCGCCATGTCTCCCGGGGTGCGCTGGGGAACCACCACCCTGGGTGGTGACTGGATCACAATGGAAGATGTCATGACGCAGTGTTCCATGACTTATGGGGAAACCTATGTTGCCGAAATGAAAGGCAAGGATCTTATGGCTATTCTTGAGGGTGTTGCTGATAACCTCTTTGATCCTGATCCCTATCTACAGTCAGGCGGTGATATGGTTCGTGTTGGTGGTATGGATTACACCATTGATCCGGCCAGGAAACTGTATGAACGGATCACCGATGCACGTCTTGATAATGGGCAGCTTATTGAACCTGAAAAAACCTATACGGTGGCAGGATGGGCATCAGTTAATCGAACGCCAGAGGGGCGTTTAATGTGGGATGTTGTGCGTGACTACATCTTGAGTCAGCGTTCTAAAGATAATATTTTAAAACTGCCTAAGATCAATCACCCTAAGCTTCTGGGCGTCAGTAAGAATCCTGGTATTGCTGATTATCCGGGTAGTCAGGCTTAAATTAAAGGCTAAATTAACCGCTTAAAGTGCAATTAATCTGACCCGTTAATTGCACTTTAAAGTCCTGCTTGAGAATGCTTAATCCAGATCTTTTTTCTCTTTGATAAGCGTATCCACCAGTTGCAGAACCTGTTCACTCGCTTCTTCTGTTACTTTAAAAAGCGCCATAATTTGTTCTTGCTGCTCCTTACTATACTGCCATTCATTCTGCCTGATAATTTCTTGAATTTCATAAACGGTATCATGAACACTATGATGAGGTTCCTGCAATTTTGCATAAGCAGGTAGTTGCTTATACTGAGCACCACCGCTGCTATCCTGAGACAGCAGCCACTTTCCAAAACGACAGTTCTGAGCATCAACACCAACATCTCTGGCCTCTTGTGAGTCTGCCCCCACATCAAGTGTTCGATAGGTTTTTTGTATATAAACAATGTGATCCACTTTAGACAAAGTGCCAAAACTGACTAATCGGGCATGACTGACAACAGAGAGAGTGTCTTGTGCGATTTTAGTAAAACGTGAAAAGCTTTGCTCAAACTCATTTACAACCTCATGAGATTCCTGAGACAGCTGATTCATTTTTTCAGTATCATTATAAATAGTGGTACTGGAATCAACTAACTGTTTAATAATACGAGTAATATTGTCCGTTGCTTCTTTAGTATCAACGGCTAATTTTCTCACTTCATCGGCAACCACAGCAAAGCCTCGTCCTGCTTCACCGGCCCGTGCTGCTTCAATGGCAGCATTTAACGCCAGTAAATTCGTTTTATCAGCCACCCCGGCAATAAAGCTGGTTACTTCAGTGATCTCTTTGCTGGCCTGATTTAAAATTTGTGTTGAACCACGCATTGTTTCTACTGAAGTGATCAATTCACTAATATTATTAATGACCTGCTGCACTGTCTGTTCACTTTTTTGTGCCGTTTCAGCTGATTCAATAGAAGACACTTCTACCTGTGACATTTCTGATGCCATAAACATCAGATCAGCCTGATTTTTCTTCAAGTTCTCTAATAAGCATTCATTACGCATTGTATCCAGTTTAAACAATAATTCATCTTTTTGTTTTTTCCAGTAACTTTCTTCCATTTGTTTAACAGTGACATCAATTTCTTTTAAAATTGATGCAAATACACCATGTAAACCCACAGGAAAAGTACTGCGGTAAAATTTATCAGCCCAGATATAATTAAACACCGTTGAGACTTCTCTGATAAAGGTTTCCATTTGATCCAGGGTATCAAGAGCAATATCATTTAAACGCGTTTTTACACGATGGTTTATGGGAAAAACGCGATCTTCCAGCTTACCTTCAACCATATTTTTAGTCACTCTTTGCAGAGCTTCCTGTACTTCACTCTTATACTGACTTATTTTGGCCTGCATAAAGAGTAAAAAACCTGCTATGAGCAGTAACACAATAAAAACCGAGTCAAGCCCGTAACGGAGCATGGCATAAACAGGACCGATAAATAGTATAATCGCTATCAGTAACCTGATGGTTTTTGCTTCAAAGTGATAGAGCAAATTGGTCATAATCAACCCCTTGTAATTTTTCTAACAACAGCTCTGTAGATGCATCAATTGCATTCTTTGCCCCGGCATTTTTTTCTGCTGACAACATTTCTTTATAGAGTGGTTCAATGACCTGCATGGCCTGTGGTGATGGTTTACGTCGTACAGAGTAATAACCGATAACCTGATTGTTGTTATCATAACTGGGTGGTAACTATTCAGCATGATTTTTAATCTCAGATAAAATCAGGTAACTTTTTATCAAATAACAATTCCAATGCAAGACTTGAACTTACAC
>JAHXHI010000009.1 GCA_025656775.1 gamma proteobacterium symbiont of Bathyaustriella thionipta | reverse complement strand
AAGGAGCCTTGAAGTTTTGCTGACTGTTGAACAATTGCCACTGTTAAAATGAAAATTCAACTGATCAAAACTAATGTGTCGAGGTACTAGTGTGGCAGATAACTCATTGGATTGACTGGTTTGCCATGTTTGCGTATCTCAAAATGCAATTTATAGCGATCCGTTCCAGAGCGTCCAAGCCGAGCGATATTTTGCCCTTTTTTAACTAATTGTCCCTCATTAACCAATAAATTCTGGTTGTGTGCATAAGCACTTAAAAAAATATCATTATGTTTAATAATGATTAAACGCCCATACCCGACAAGGCCTTGCCCGCTATAGACTACTTTACCGGCTTCAGCAGATTTTATTAAAGTGCCTTTTGCTGCACTGATATCAATTCCTTTTTTACCCTTTTGGGGTAAATAGCGCTGAATCACTTTGCCTTTTACTGGCCAGTTCCAGTAAAGCTGTTTAGAGCCGGAATAGCGACTACTGTTTGTCGTCGTTTTTTTGCTTTGAGTCTTTTTATTTGGAGTACTCTTAACAATCCCTTTTTTTGAATGTTGTGACGTAGTTCTCTTTTTATAAGCACTATTCACTCTGCTCTTCGTACCATAACTTGATTGAGTTGTGGTTAAACGTAGCGCATCTCCTACAAATATCCGATAAGGTGGTTTAATGTTATTTCTATAAGCAATACTTTTATAATCCTGACCATAACTCCAGGCGATAGAATATAAAGTATCGCCTTGCTTTACTCTATGATATGCAGGCGTTTTACCAGTATATTTTTTTTTTACATCATAGGATGCCGCACGTCTATTCTCAACAGGCGCATAAGTTGAGCTACAGCCCTGCATTAAAAACACAAAAAGCAATAGCATAAATAGAGAACTGACAGCTCTTATGCAAATACCTGTGTCTTCCGAAAAACAGATCAAAGCGTCATTTCTATTAAAAAGCCCCTGAGATTTGAACTTTTTATCAGCTAAAAAGCGAGTCATGTTCCAAAAATTGTTTGAAATTTCAACACTTTTCATATATTTAAATTAATCATAACATATGATACCCTTATATTTTATAAATAATATAAGCAATTACCCCAAGAATTATTAAAAACCACCCTAAAATATCAATATATTGTTTTAGTTTAAGCTCCATATCTTTACCACCCCACTTCATCAATGAAGCCACCAGAAAGAAACGTGCCCCTCGACCTATGGCTGATGCAATGACAAAAGGAAGAAACAGCATGCCAATTGCCCCTGCTGTAATCGTAAACACCTTGTAAGGAATAGGTGAAAATCCGGCAATAAATATTGCCCAGAAGCCCCATTCTAAGAACCATTCTCTGGTCAATAAATAATGCTGTTCCCAGCGGCCGCCTTCACTGACAAGCGGTTGAATTAAATCAAAAAACCATAAACCAATACCATACCCCAAAATTCCTCCGGCAACTGAAGCAATTGTCGTAATTAATGCAAAGCGCAACGCTTTATCAGTTTTTGCAAGTGCCATGGGTGCCAGCATGACATCAGGGGGAATTGGAAAAAAAGAAGATTCTGCAAAACTTAAACCTGCTAAATACCGTTCTGCATGAGGGTGGCGGGACCATTTCATGACTTTATCATATAATTTTGAAAAAAATTTCATTAGCGCTAAACAAACCTTTAATTAAAAAAATGTTATTGGGAGACTTTTCCCTTGAGAAGAGGAACAAAACTTACTTTTTCCAGGGCTTTTTTATGATATTTATCACCCACCCTCTGAAAAACCAACAATTCCTGTTCACCTCTGCTTCCGACAGGAATAATTAGCTTGCCGCCATCCACTAATTGTTCAAGTAATGATGTGGGTAGTATTTCAGGAGCTGCCGTGACAATAATGGCATCAAAAGGTGCTTTTTGGGACCAGCCCCAACCGCCGTCACTGTATTGGGTCAAGACATTATTTAACCTGAGCTGTCTAAATTTTTCCCTGGCATTATCCAATAGCGGTTTTATTCTCTCGACACTAAAGACACTAAAAACCAACTTTGACAAGATTGCCGTTTGATAACCTGAACCGGTACCCACTTCCAGCACACGTCTTATAGAATCACTTTCCAGTAAAACTTCTGTCATACGAGCGACCATATACGGTTGCGAAATTGTCTGTCCGTGTCCTATAGGGAGTGAAATATTTTCGTAAGCTCTACTGGATAACGCTTCATCGACAAACAGATGTCTGGGTACGGACGCTATTGCATTTAAGACTTGCTCGTTTCGAATGCCTTGTTCTTTGAGGATATAAATCAAACGATCCCTGGTTCGTTGTGAAGTCATCCCTACGCCCTCTACAGAAATACTCATAAACTATTCAACCGTTCTTTAATAAAGTGATTAATCATTATAGTGTTTTCAACCATTGTCTCAGAGGCTTTAATAGCACGTGGTTTGTTAAATCAATTGTGATAGGGGTAATAGAGACCTGATTTTGACTCAACGCGTAAAAATCAGTTCCCGGCCCTGCATCTGCCTCATCACCAACAGGACCTAACCAATAGACTTTTCGATTTCTCGGGTCAATTGCTTCAACGGCAGGTTCTGCTTTATGTCTTTTACCCAAACGAGTAATTTCAAAAGATTTTAAGTGGTTATATTCAACATCTGGAACATTAATATTTAAAATAGTATCGCTTGCCAGCGGATCAATTTGTAATTTTTGTATAATATTAACAATTACTTGTGCCGCTGTAGAAAAATAGCGCCCTTCAAAGCTGCCAAGAGAAACAGCAATTGCCGGTAAACCAAGAAAACGTCCTTCTGTTGCCGCTGCTACCGTTCCTGAATACAGGATATCATCGCCCATATTAGGTCCTCGATTAATACCGGAAACAATAATATCTGGCGGATCATTTTTTAATAGTGCTGTAATTGCAATATGTACACAATCGGTTGGAGTACCATTAATAGCAATAAAACCATTATCGGCTGTTTCGGGTAACAAAGGGCGATCAAGTGTCAGCGAATTACTGGCACCGCTTCGATCAGTTTGTGGTGCAACAACGGTAACACGGGCAATTTGACTCAAATGTTCAACAAGACAATTAAGCCCTTCAGCTAAATAACCATCATCATTACTGACAAGAATATGCATGAAATTTCTTTTTCTTTGTAATTAAACTGTGTGAGTTAGTAATGCTGTGAACCCAACTTATAGTATACAGAATCAGGTAAAAGTTTTATTTTACTGAACCCACATGAGATAATACTTAAAAATTCACAGTTTTCATATATTTGCAGACATTTTTTATTTATTTTACTGACTTTAATATAACTTAATGACTAAAAAGCAACCCGAACAGGAACTTTCCAGTTTTCAAGAAGCCGTTAAAGGTGTAAAACCAATACAAAATGATCGTATTGATTTATATGCTCATCCTGAAAACACGCGTCCATTTAAAGATCAAACTCATTATGATGAAACCGCTCAGTTATCTCTGTCAGATGAAAGGGAATGTATTGCAGTAACAGGGGAGGAGTTTCTTTTTTTTGCTCAATCCGGTTTACAATTAAAAGCTCAAAAGGAATTAAGACAAGGTAAAATTATTATTGATGACCATCTGGACTTACATGGTTTAACGATCAATGAGGCACGTGAAACTTTATTAGAATTTATCAATTTTTCTCAAAAACAACAAATACGCTGCATTCGATTAGTTCATGGTAAAGGTTATCGATCGAATACTCAAAAACCAATATTGAAAAACAAGATCAATAGCTGGTTAAGGCAACACCCCAGTATACTGGCTTTTTCTTCTGCTCAACCAAAAGATGGAGGGACTGGAGCGCTTTATATTATTATAAAAAAGATGTGAATTAAAAAACGCAGCGGCAGTAAGCCGTTCAAGGAACTTAACCCCATCGCTCTAATCCCAAAGTTCTACTTTTATCCCCTCTTCACGCATTTTATCTGCCCGACGTTGTACAAATCGTTGAAACTCAGGCTCTGAGTTGTAAGCGCCACTCAGAATATAGTCAAATAAAGCCTGTATATGAAAACCTTTCAAATAGCCTTCTGAACGAAACACTAAACGTTGTGCTGAACTCACAGCATTATTATCATAAAACAATAATGATGGCGTGTATTGAATATTTAAACTCTCAGCGAATTGTTTTTTGGTCATAAGCTGACCATAAGGAGTCGTTATTTTATCATTTGAATTAATATCTATCTGAGCCACTGAAAACTGTTGCAGCTGCTTATAAACAGGAAGGCGTCTAAAAATATCGCCATGGAGTTCATCACATTCCGAACAATTCTGTTGCTCAAACAACACTAAAGCAGGCTTGTTACTATTTTTTATCAGACTTGCAAGATCTTTACTTTTATCAATAAAGTCTTCAGTGTGTAATGTAGATTCCTGTTTAGAGTCAGAGTGAACGTTTTTCTGCTGTTGACGATAATAGTCATTGAAAGCGATATTTTCCTCTGATTTAAGTAAAACATAATCCAGTGCTGCAGAAAATTTATCTGGCGCATAATAACCAATCATTCGAAATTGCTGCTCCCCCTCGTGGTTCAAAACAATGAGAGTTGGAGTAAACATAACCTTCATCTGTTTTGCAAATTCTTTTTCTGACACTTCATCTCCCGTCAGCAAGGTCACCGTTTTATCTCCCCACATGTTAATTTCCAGTAAATCAAATTTTTGATTCATCTTGCGAACAATCTCTTTGTGAGTAAAGTTATCATCTAATAGTTTCTTGCAATAAGGACAACCATCTTGATGAAAATATAAGATAATTTGCCGACCTTGTTCATTCGCATCATCCAAATCAACCTGGAGTTCTAAAAATGACTCTTTAAACCAGGTGGGTTTTTCATAATAACCCGGGTTGACCATTCCCTGATTTAATAAGCCTTCACTGGCTGAAAACACCTTAAAAGAACATAATAGTAACAAAAAAATTAATATTAGCTTGTTCAAAACACCACCTACCATCAGGATTTCTCATTAAATAAAGTTATAAGACATGCACCGAATTCTTTAAAATGCGGACCAGCACAGGAGGCAAAGTATTTCCTCAAGTGTGCGTCAAAAATCAGTCACCACATTTAAAAAAAATAAAAACAAACCTAACTTGTTGTTATTATTAAACTTAAAAAAATAATTCATAGTTGGCACATATTAAGCATACTATAAACTAAATTATTTATATGGTGAAGTAAAATGGCAACTCCAACATTATCTTTTGTAAAAGGGTAACTATTCAGCATAAATTTAAAAAAAATTGAAAAAAAAGCTTGACAGAAAAGTTATGTAATTTATTAAAACCGACATGTCTATGCAGT
>JAHXHI010000281.1 GCA_025656775.1 gamma proteobacterium symbiont of Bathyaustriella thionipta | reverse complement strand
TCCATAATGGTTTATTGATCTGATCCTTGTTTATGTAAAAAGTTCCCTTATTATATCAATTTTTCTCATTTATAATGATCTTGCCCTGGGCCATACTCACAATACCATCATCATTAATCTTCGGTGTGACTGTCAATTCAATACCGGTTTTTCGATAGGCTATCTGCTGGGTGACATTAAATGTGTCCTCCGTGGTAGAATTGGTGTTCGTCGTGTTAGAGGTTTCAACCGGTACTTCTTTACCCACATTGATGACACCTTCCTGATTATTGGTAATTAATAATGAAGGTCTGGAAAGAATATTGACATCACTTTCCTGGGCCAGCGCATTTAATGTGACACGCCAGTTATTGGTCAGGCGATTGACAATCAGTCCCAAGGGTTCACCACCGGCAGCGGTTTGTGCCTGACCAAAATTGGTCTGGATCAGTGTGCCTGAGCTGCCGAAATAAGCCCAGTCAATGCCAAACGATTGTGAATCTGACAGGGTAACCTGAGCAATAACTACATTAACAAGCACCTCCAGTGGAACCACATCAAGCGTTCGGATTGTTTCCAGCAGGTGTTTATAATCTTTGGCCGTCGTTCGAACCAGCAAGGCATTACTGTCCTCGTCAGCAACAATGGTGACTTTGATATCCGCAGAAGCCACTACACCATCACGTTTTTTCTTTTTGATCGTTTCCTTGACAGGTTGCTTGTTTTTCTCTTTGACGGATAATGACTCTTTACTGACGGTTTTAAATTCATTGGGATTATCCACTTTGGGTTCTGACTCTTTCTTTACGCTTTTATCTTCTTGCTCAAAAATAGCATTCAGAGTTCCCGCCAACGCAGAACATTCCATACTTTTACATTTATAGATAAAAATTTGCTCTTCAAGTGCTTCATCGGCACCGGCATCCAGAATATCGACCCAGCGACCAACCGCCTTAAAACCACGTCCAGGCGGTGCAACCACTAATAAAGCATTGATCCGTTCAAGCCCCATCACCTGATAGGCCGGTTTATCACCTTCAATTAACTTTAGTATATCATTCAGTTCCTGAGCAACATTTTTTGCTTCTGCCTGTTTGATTTTATATAAACGAATGCCGCGATGTTTGAACGGATCAGCATCAATCAATGACAACAGACCATTCACACGCTTAAGTTGTTCAGGATTATCAACAATTAACAGGGTATTTAAATTAGGTACCTGTACTATTCGACCTTTATCACCGGAAATCGGTTTCAAAACCGTCATTGCAGCATCGACAGAAATGTTTTTCAGCGGTGTCACCTGCATAACCAAAGAAGCATCAGTGCTGTCTAAAATAGAAGACGTACCAATAGTCTGTGGTAAATATTGCTGTGTTCGTTTGGCGTAATAAATACCATTGCGTTTTTCCAGAGCAACGCCAGCTTCAGTCAGTAAGACCTGTAATAACGGCCAGAGGTCTTTCTGGGTTAACGTTGAGTTTGGCGCTGTACGCATGGTAACAGTACCACTAATACTGGGGTCAATAATAATGGCCATTTCCATGGAATCAGCAAACTCTTCCAGAATCTGGCGAATTTCTACTTGCTCATAATCCAGTTGCAGCGGGGTTGCTTTATCAGCTTGTCCATCAGCAGACTTCATCTGTAAGCCGGGCGTTATGACTTGCTGATAATTGACCCGAGGGATAGAACCGTTACTATTTATTTCCTGAACATGCGCTTTCAGGCGTGTTTTTGTCGCGGCAGACATCGGTGTGCGTGATTGACTATAATCAGTTTTAGGACTTTTGCTCATTTTATCTGATGTTTGCTGCTTCACCAGATGCTGTGAACTGATTTTTTCCTCAACCGGTTTTTCAACAACGTCCTTTTCTACCGGCGCCTGCACTGTATCATTCATTGGCTGGCCGGTTTCACCCTGCTTTGAAATCGTTTGACAGGCCACTAAAAACAGCGAAGCCAACAGCACACTATACTTTTTGCAGCGTACTGAATACTTTAAAGTCAGTTTTTCAGTTTGCCTCGATGAACGATTCATATTATTTTTTATCGTGTCAATCACTCTTTTTTCCTTTTACATTCCCACATCATTGATACTAAATACCGCTAACAACATAGTAATCACAATTCCGCCAACCATAATTCCCAAAAACAGGATTAATAAAGGTTCCAGCAAGGCAACCAGCTTTGCAATCAGATTTTTAACATAGCTGTCAAAGGTCGCGGCCAACTGATTCAGAATACTGGCTGTTCGACCCGATTCCTCACCTACACTAATGAGCTTATACAATAGTACGGGAAAGGTTTTTCTGTTATCCAGAGCCTGCCCTAAAGTCACACCAGACTGAACTTCCACTTCTACCTTATTTAAATCATCTACCAGCTGGGTATTTTCAACGACACCACGCGTTATTTTCAATGCACGCAGCAAAGGAATACCAGCTGACAACAAAGAGCCCAGCGTTCGAGTAAAGTTTGCCGTATCTTTATAAAGCAATAATTTACCTAAAACAGGCAGCTTTAATAAAACCCCGTCACGATGTTGTTTTTTTTCTTTACTGCTGCCCCACATTTCCAGAAATAATAAAACCCCGTTGGTATCAGCAGTAGTGTCCATCCCCAGGACTGCAGCCAGCCACTCAAGCTCAGCAAAAAAGCAGCCGAGGGTGGAATCTGTGTGCCGGCATCTTCAAACAAAGTGGCAAATTGAGGCACAACAAAAGTCAGCATGATAATAACTGACAGGATACCCACAACAAATAACACCGCAGGATAGACCATGGCAGCAATAATAAAACGCCTTGTTTCTGCAGAATCAATCATAAAACGTTCCAGCGAAGGCAGCAGCTGATTCAGGATCCCTGCTTCTTCTCCCGCTCTGATAATACTGACATACATGGTTGAAAATACATTTTTTCTGGCTTCCATTGCCTGGGCCAGTGTCCTGCCTTCTTTTACATCACGACGTATGGCTTCGATCAGCTGTCTGGTTGAAGCCCTCTCCGAGATCCCTTCCAGCAACAGCAATGCTTTATCAATAGGCATCTGGGCATCCATCAAGGTCGTCAATCCCTGGGTAAAATCTATCAGCTCAGAGTTTGAGATGCCTTTTCTCTGAGTCTTTTGCTGAGACTGACGGGCTGACAGTACAATCTTAATCGGGGTTAGCTTTTTACCTTTAAGAACATTAGCAACTTCCTGTTCACTTTCAGCACTAAGCTGTCCTTTTTCCAGTACACTCTGGCTATTATAGGCCTGATAGTCATAATAATTGAGACTCATACCGCTTTGGTTACCCTGACCACTTCTTCAACAGTGGTTAAACCTTGAGCCAGTTTACTTAAAGCATCCTGCCTTAGAGTCAGCATGCTTTGTTCAACTGCTTTTTGACGAATAATATTGGCATCGGCTCCCGTATTAATCAGATAACGTATATCATCACTAATAATTAATAATTCATAGAGTCCAATACGGTCGCGGTAGCCTGTCCCGGCACATTGGTTGCAACCTTCTCCCCGTTGAATGAGAAAAACTTCATCGGGCGAAAGTTCCAGTAACTTTGCTTCAACTTCAGTCATTTCATGTTGACTACCGCAAGCCGGACAAATTTTCCGCACTAATCGCTGAGCCTGAATCGCCAGCACACCGGAACTGATTAAATAGGGTTCAACACCCATATCCTGTAAACGGCTGATAGAGCCTGCCGCATCATTGGTGTGTAAGGTTGAAAAGACCAGATGGCCGGTCAAAGCAGATTCAATAGCAATGGAAGCCGTTTCATGATCCCGTATTTCACCAATCATGATCACATCTGGATCCTGACGAACAATTGAACGCAGACCCGAGGCAAAGTTCAGACCAATTTTACTATTTACCTGGATTTGTGTGATACCGTCCAGTTGATATTCAACCGGATCTTCTACGGTGATCATTTTTTGTTGTTTAGTACTGATTTTTTCCAAGGTGGCATACAAGGTTGTGGTTTTACCACTTCCGGTTGGCCCGGTCACCAGAATCATACCATGAGGCTGCTTGATTAATTTCTGCCAGTTATTCAGTACTTGTGAAGGCATTCCCAGCTGTTCAAGTTTTACCTGAATGTCACTTCGGTCAAGAATACGCAAGACGACTGATTCACCATGAACACCCGGCAGTGTCGATACGCGCATATCAATTTTTTTCTGACCAAGATGATAGTCAATTCGTCCATCCTGAGGTAATCTTTTTTCACCAATATCCAGTTTTGCCATTAATTTCAGTCGTGAAGTGACTGGCAGCTGAGCTCTCAGGGGTAAGGTTTCTATCTGCTGCATAATGCCATCAACACGACAGCGTACATTAAAGCTATGTTCTTCTGGTTCAAAATGAATATCACTGGCATTTAAATCCAGTACCCTTTCAAACAGATGGTTGACCAGTCGGATTACCGGTGCATCTGACGAGAGATCCTGCAGATCTTCCTCACTAAAGTTGTCTTCATCTTCTTGCTCTTCACCCATCTCAGGCGCTAATTCAGCACGCCAATGTTTTATTAACATGGCCACATTTTCTTCATTTTCCGGGACAAACTCAATCTCTTGTCCCATGGTATAACGGATCTTTGCTCTTAATTCGGCTTCCGGAGAATCCATATAAATCAGTTTTCCAGACTGAAAAAAATCCTTATCGGGTGCAATTCTGGCGGGAACCAATAATGCTGAGAATATATTTAAATCCAGTTCCATCAGGAATCACTTCCCTGTTTTACCACTGAATGAGCAAATCCGACCACTTTAATTGTGCAATTGAGGGTGTCTCGAAATGCGTTCATCTTAACGTCCGTCACAATCAGAGTGGATTTTGATTGTTTAATCATTTTCAGTAATTTCATTAATTTGTCAGTTGATGCCTTGAATGTCATTGTTTGGCTGATCAAGAGCCATTTATTGGTTTGTTTTAAGTCAGGGAGATTCATCGAATCAACTTTTATACCACTTTGCCTGGCCAGCACCTTAATTTTTTCCTGAACACGGGCTGCTATCAGTTCTGCAGAATGTCCAACAAAAAGCTGCTTTAACAATTGTTGTTCTTGTTCATTAATTTTATTAAATTCTGCCTGCCAATATTCTTCTCTATCCTGAAGCTTTTTAAGACGATTTATTTTCTCTTTTGATTCCTCAATAGCCGCAATGCCTGATTGATATGATTTAGCGGCAAAGGGGATTCCCTGAACAATAATGCCTATGGCTAAAATCGCCAGAAAAATCCATAATAATTTTTTTTCGTTTTTTATCATTAAATCTAGTACCTCGACACATTAGTTTTGATCAGTTGAATTTTCATTTTAACAGTGGCAATTGTTCAACAGTCAGCAAAACTTCAAGGCTCCTT
>JAHXHI010000312.1 GCA_025656775.1 gamma proteobacterium symbiont of Bathyaustriella thionipta | reverse complement strand
TTCAATATCTAGCCGATAATTTTTCACGAAAACACTTCTTTTTGATATTAAGTTGTTGTTTTATATATCACAAGAAGACCTGCACCCTTCATGCTCTCTGGAAAAAAAAGGATAACCAATGAAAGCAATATTTATAGTAATAATACTCATCACACTGTCAGCCTGTACCCAGGAATCACAAAATAAACTCAGTCGTTCTATTCAGAACTGGACAGGAACTGACGGCGTTTTAGATATTTATATGGGTGAAAAACTGGTTAAACGCTTTATTAAAATTGATAAACTTTCTACTGCCCAAAGTACCTCTGGTAATACCGCGCGTGATTATCGTTTCGGCTATGGTTACCTGGACAATAATCAAAATTTCAAAGTCGATGCTGGTGAGAAGAAAATCTATTTTGAGATCAGCGGCTATGCAACCCCCTATATCTTCTATGATTCACCAATGTAACTGAGATTAACTTGCAAATCATCATTACTGGCTCAATTTATCTCAGAAAGGCATGGCTTAGGCGGTATAATCAGACGTCACTGGTTATAACAAATAATTTTGAAAACCGCTGTTTGAAACATCGTTTAAAATCAGTTATTGTGAATTGGTTGGAAATTTGGTAAAAAAGGTTAATCCACAGACTTGTGTATTCATCATTCAATTGATACAGGATAATTACATCATTAAGTAATTAATAAAATACGTCTATGTTCATCAGTGTCTTGGAGTTATTTAAAATCGGTATTGGACCTTCGAGTTCACATACGCTCGGCCCAATGGTTGCAGCAAATGATTTTATTAAGCGCATAAATAATCTGAAAATAACGGATTTAAACCTAAAAAAGTATTTTATCCGTTGCACACTTAAAGGCTCTCTGGCTTTTACCGGTAAGGGACATTCTACCGATCAGGCGGTGGCTTTAGGTTTGCATGGCCATCTACCGGGCAGCCTGACTGACAGAGATGTTGCTGATACAGTTAAACAAATCTGGCAAAGTACACATATCTGTATAGACAAGCACCTCAGCATTTCATTTAATCCAGATAATGACATTATTTTTGATAAAGGCGCTCCTTTACTCGAACATCCGAACGGCATGGTTTTTGAACTGATAGGCCACGATAATAGGACAATATACTCAGAAACTTATTTTTCCATTGGCGGCGGCTTTATCAATACGTTGGCAGAAATTAGTCAATTGCAGGCGCCGCTTAAAATGCAATCCTCTTCTTCGTATAAATATCCGTTTGATTCTGCAAACTCTATGTTACAGATGGCAAAGGAAAGTCACTTTTCAATCGCACAGATGAAGCAGGTTAACGAACTTGAAGATCTTACGCAAAGCGTTCTTTTTGAAGGCATGAATAGAATATGGCAATCCATGCAAATATGCCTTGAAAAGGGTCTGAAATCAGAAGGCAAATTACCCGGTGGTCTGGGTGTCTCACGACGCGCTAAAGATCTCTATCAGAGCCTTAAAAACAATCCTGTTAATGCCAATATTAATGACTGGTTATGCGCTTATGCCATGGCGGTTAATGAAGAGAATGCCGCCGGTAATATGGTGGTAACGGCACCCACAAATGGTGCTGCGGGTGTTATACCTGCGGTTCTGTATTATTACATGACTCATGAAAATGGTACCCAAAAACAAGTTCTGGAGTTTCTTCTTACAGCGAGTGCAATTGGTGGCTTAATTAAGCATCGCAGCTCCATTTCCGGCGCCGAAGTAGGATGCCAGGGTGAAGTAGGCTCAGCGGCAGCAATGGCCGCCGCTGGTTTGTGTGCCGTTCGTGGCGGCACACCTCAACAAGTCGAAAATGCTGCTGAGATTGCCCTGGAGCACCACCTTGGAATGACATGTGATCCCGTTAATGGCCTCGTTCAAGTACCGTGTATCGAACGTAATGGTTTTGGTGCAATTAAGGCCTATACTGCGGCGTCTCTTGCGCTTCGCGGTAGTGGTGTTCACTTCATGCCACTGGATAATTGTATTGCAGCTATGAAGCAAACCGGATTGGAAATGTCACACAAATATAAGGAAACATCATTAGGTGGACTTGCTGTCAGCATTACTGAGTGCTGATAACTGGCCAACAGCGTTAGAGTTTGTTTGCTGCTATGACTCACTGCTGTAATACAATAAACAGGATTCAGGAAAACTGATAAAAGCGGCATTTTGAAATAGTTGTCGCAACAGCCAGACTGGCACAATAGTGATTAAAAGATTCCGGCATTTTAAGCGTTTTAAATTCAACTTGTTCAAGCGCCGGATATGTTGTCGAATGATGCTTGATTAGAGCCGGTTTTTCCGGCGGGACAGTCAAAGAAAATTCAGTTGGCGCAAGTGATAAGCCTGTACCCAGTACCTTCATATAAGCCTCTTTTCTGGTCCAAAGCTCAAAAAATGCCGCCTTTTGCTGATCCTCCGGCAAAGCAAACAGGCACTTTTGTTCAGATTCAGTAAAAAAACGTTGTACTATCCACTGCCAATCCGTTTTACGTTCATTACATTCAATATCAACCCCAATTTCTGCGCCCTGTGTAATTACCAATATGGCAATATCTTCAGTATGACTGAGGTTAAATTGCAAGTGACTGACATCGGACCTGTTTATGTTTACAAGATAAGGTTTTCCCTGCTTTCCTTTTCGATAGTTAATCAGAGCAGGTTCTGTTTTTAAGTAGTGAGATAATACTGTTCGAGTAAAACCATGAGAAGCAATAAATCGACTACGATGGATGGCAAACTTAAAGCGTTTCGCCCTTCGCATTTCTTCATCACAAAGCTGGGCAAAAAAATCATTTTCTTTCTCTTGCTGATGGCTTAACTGACATAGCCAGATATCAATCATTTCAGCAGATAAAATGTAATCAGGTTCAGTGTTATAACACATAATAACGTGACTCTATTATTAATTGATTAATTCGCCTTACTCCTGCTATAAAACAATAAGCCACACCTTACCTTGTGTGCTCAAACACATCAACTATTCGTTGATTTATTAATATCAACCCAGTACATTTTTAACATTTTTGCCACTGAAACAAATTGATCAAAATTGACAGGTTTACAGACATAACTATTGACCCCTTCATCATAGCTGGCTTTTATATCTTCCTCTCGCTGTGAAGAGGTCAGCATAACGACTGGAATCGTCTAAGTCGTTGAATGATGACGCAGTTTTTCTACTACTTGTGTACCATTAATACCCGGCAAATTCAAATCAAGCAGGATAACTGACCAGTGATTAATTTTACTCTTTTGCGGGTCAAATAACAGCTCAAGCGCAGCTTCTCCTGAGGTGACAACTGCAACTCTCTGGTGAATACCCAGCATATGAAAGACTTCCATAGTTAAAGTAATATCATCCTGATTATCTTCAACAAGCAATATATCTTTTTGCATAATAATTCCTTGAGCTGTGTCTGTGAATTATTTCTACGAACTAATTTTAAACGATGTCTATTGAGCTGAACTCGCATACCCCAGAGTAAAAAAGAAACAGGCACCTTCATTGACCCTGGATTCAGCCCATATCTTTCCTCTATGACGCTGAATAATCCGCTGAACGGTTGCTAATCCAATACCTGTTCCCGGATAGTCAGTTGCACCATGAAGACGTTGAAAAGGGGCAAATAATTTATCAGCATAATCCATATCAAAACCAGCACCATTGTCTTTAATGAAAAAAACCATTTGATCATTATTGATATAATGACCTATATGGATGTCTGCCTGTTGACATTTACTGGTATATTTCCATGAATTACCGATTAGATTTTCCAGAACCGCCCTGATCAAAGAAGCATCCCCATCAGCAATCAAGTCGTTATCTATATTAAAAGCAACCTGACGTTCAGGTTCTTCCTGTTGTAAATCCTGACTTAATTCAATTGCAATTTCTGATAAATTAACCGATTCAATAATTAATTCAGCCCTTGTTAAACGTGATAAACGCAGGAGATCATCAATTAATTGTCCCATTCTTTGCGCATTAGCACGTATGCGTTTGAGAAAACCCTGACCACGCGTATCCAGTATATCCTTAAAATCTCTTAGTAAGATATGACTGAAACCATCCAGACTGCGTAACGGTCCTCGCAAATCATGAGAGACTGAATAGGTAAATGTTTCCAGTTCCTGATTTAGGTTGTTCACAGAATCAAGCTGCTTATTTAATTCAATGTTCAAGCCTCGTATTTTCTGTTCCGCTGCTATTTGTTTTTGATGAATACGGGCATTATTGATAGCCAGAGCAATAACAGGTGCAATATTTCGCGCCAGATTAAGATAGTGACTAACATATTTTGGGAAAGCGACTTCTTTAACACAAAGAATGCCCAGTATTTGTTGTTCACGCTTAATTCGAATATAAAACCCATCTGACTGTAACTGGTAATCAGCAGTCAGAATTTTTAACTCCTGTATCATTACCTTACGTTCATGAACTGTTTCCGTAACATATAATTGTTCATTTCCTCGCTCATCAAGAGATAGGTAGTATATCCTGGGCGTAGCACAGAACATATGAAACATATCCAGACTTTCATGAATCACCTTCTTTTCGTCAAGAAACGTCACCAGATTACTCATTAAATCATTAATCATCGCATAATCAGATAATCGCTTATTTTTCTCTGAAAGCTGTGCCAGACGCCATATTGATAATTGCTGTAAGAGTTGCCAGCGCAAACGATCCAGACTTATGGTTTTGATTTCCCAGGGTAATTCTAATTGTTCAGCTATCTGTTTCATTTTAAGTGCGGCTGAAGGATTCAAACCCGCATCAATCAGTACCAGTTTAGACATTGAATCACTAAAAAAGAGGTTCCTGTCATGAGCTTCTTTAAAACGCCAGTTTTTATTCGCCCGATGCCAACTTTCCAGCATTGCCGGTGTAAACAAATGTGCGCCCTGCTGCAGATAATTTTGTAATGTCTCTGGAGACAGTAGTAATTCAAAACATAAATCTGTGATATTGATTAAATGCTGATGTATCCCCACAAATTTAATAGAAAATTAGTGGTTTAAATAAGATCGACTTTCACGGTGAAATATGATCAAATTTGTTTCGACCAAAAAACAAATCAGAAAACACCATGAAAGCCACTAAATTATTACATAAAATGTTAGAAAAAACTTGTCCTGACATCCATAAATCACGTTTAAATGCCTTAATGGCAGGAGTGCAGTCAGGAGCAAAGTATCATCAAATTAGTGTGACCAGTTTGGGGAGAAATTTAAGAGAAAATTCTGTCACCAGCACCAAACACCCCCTATGTCAACATACCTGTCGCCTGAAAAATTTAGTATTAGGAGACAAAAATGGTAAGATATACCCAGGAATTTAAGTTACAATCT
>JAHXHI010000003.1 GCA_025656775.1 gamma proteobacterium symbiont of Bathyaustriella thionipta | reverse complement strand
ATACGGTGGAAAAACTGGAAGAGTTGCTTCCCTGGAATTTTAAAAATCAGCATTAGATAAAGTCAAGAACGCTGCTCATTAAGCGTTTACGGATAAACAGTCTGATTAGTTGATAATTGATATTTATCGCTTGCCCCGAGCGTATGTAATAACTCATGGGTAATAATAAACAAATTACTGTCTTTTTGTTTTTTATCTGCAAATAAATTAATAACGGCAATCTGTCCTTTTTTCAGGCCGGTAGAATGTTTTACAGTGGGAGAGAGTTGTGGATTGAAATAGAGTGCAAATAATTGTATTTCTGCTTTAGGTCCCTGATATTCATCTCTTTGAAACGCCCAATAACGCAGTTTTAAACTCCATAAAATAATATCCAGTATATTACCTTGCTGTGGGGTTTTTGGCGGTAATTGCCTGACGGGAGGGGATAGGGCAATATGAATGGGTTCATCTGAGTTGATGCCGTAATGTGCTAGCTCGGCAATGAAAAATTCTATAATGGGTGTAAAATCCTGCTCACTAAGATTTAAAATATAGTCTTCTGTTATATCATTTTTATCAGCATTGATGGGATAAATAACGACTCTCAATTCATGTGACCAATCCGTGGTACGCATCTGAGTGACCCAGGTGCCTAATGCAACAATCAATAATATGAGTAATAGAATAAAAACTCGAAGATGTTTATGCATCAGGCAATATCCAATGGCTTATAGAAGAGCTGACTTATCAGTCAGGCTTACTTACTGTTAATGTCAACTATTTTAGTGACGACCATGTCGGATGTGACATTGAGTGATGTTCTTGCCATGTCTAAAATTCTATCGACGGCAACGATTAATGCCAGGTATTCTACTGACAGGCCTATTTCGTTAAGAATAACGACCATCATGACTAAGGAAGCACTGGGAAGCGCTGCCACACCAACACTTAAGGCAACCACAGTGACTCCTAATAACACCTGATCACCAAAACCTAAAACAAAGCCTGATAAATTAGCAATATACATGACTGCAATGGTTAAATAGGCTGCTGTGCCATCCATAGAAACAGTCGCACCTAAAGGAAGTACAAAGGCTGCACTTTCTTTTCTGACCCCGCCTTTTTCCTGAGCAACTTTCATGCTGACGGGTAATGTTGCTGCACTGGATGCGGTGGAAAATGCCATCAAAGAGACTTCACGTATGGCTTTTAAATAGTAATATGGATTAATTTTGGCAAATACCGATAATACCAAAGGAAGCGTAAGCAGACCGTGAATGACTAAAACCAGTAACACGACCAGTATATACTTCCATAGTCCGATAATAACGTCTATACCCTGTTCTGCAACGACATAACTGATAAGACTAAAGACACCAAGAGGGGTTAATTTAATGATCCATTCTGCAATTTTCAGCATGGCATTGGTGACTGCTGTGGCAAAATCAAGTAACAATGTATGCTCCTTTTTCTCAAGAAACAATGTGGCAATTCCCAGTAACACACCAAAAATAATCACTTTCATTAAATCGCCAGTAGACAGCGCTTTAAATATATTGGTTGGTATAAAACTCAGAAACATGGCTTCAGCAGAAAACTCACCAACTTCTGCTGCTTTTTTATACTCAAGTCCCTGTGCTGACACTACTTCACCAATGTCAAAGATGTTCATTACAATAATCGCTAATAAAACAGAAAGTGCCGTCGTCAGTACATACAATAATATGGTTTTAATACCGATATTTTTGAGTTGTTCTAATGTACCGAGTCCGGATACTGCAGCAAATATAGAGGCAAAAACCAGGGGCACAACCAGCATTTTTAAAAGACTGACAAATGCAGAACCAATTACTTTTTGTTGTAATGCAATTTCCGGCAAAACAATACCAAATATAATTCCCAGAATAATACCCAGCATAACCAGCTTGTTGAGTGTTGAGTGTCTTTGAATGAATTGAAACATGTTTTATGAGTTCCTTGTAACAGGCAAATCCTGTTGAAATTTTATTTGTCTTTATTAATGATGTCTTCAAGAATGTCAACGGCATCTCGCACAAACCCGGGACATCTTGTTTTTGTTAAGCCTTGCTCCCTGGCCTGTTGAAATCCCTCTGCGGTACTAATGTCACAGCCTAATAATTCACGACACTGACAAGCACCATTTTTTTGCTCAAATTTTTGAGTGAAGTACTGAATTTTTTCGTAGGTTTGATCTTTTTTATCTTTTTGTGTGGAATTTTCTGAGCCATATTCTAATCCCAGCACAAGGTAGGCACCTGTCAATGCCCCGCAAGTGCCTCCCATTCGCCCCATGCCGCCGCCAAAACCCGTTGCCAGTTTACACGCTGTGGGCACGTCCAGTTGGTAATGTTCGGCATATTGGGCAATTATTGACTGTGAATAATTTAAGCCGCTGTTAAATGTTTCCTGTACTTTTTTTGAACCAGGCAAGGCACATGTCTCTTTAATAGTCAGATGTTATTAAGATTAAAAAATCGTTTGAAAAATCATTCATATATGATTGTTTACGCATGATACCGAAATTGTCAGTTTATGATAGCCCTAAAATGAATTTTTATAGTATTTATGTGTAATATCCTGTAAGCTACACGCCCCTCCAAACAATCAATTAAGAGAGATTCTATGAGTTTTACGTCCCTCGGCTTATCTGCCCCGATTCTAGATGCTATTGCAGAACAGGGTTATGACACCCCATCACCGATTCAGGCTCAGGCTATACCTGCTGTTCTTGAGGGAAAAGATATCATGGCCGCGGCTCAGACAGGCACAGGTAAAACGGCTGGTTTTACACTACCGATTTTAGAACGCTTATTAAAAGGTCCGCGGGTTCAGGCAAATCAGGCTCGAACATTGATATTAACGCCGACACGTGAGTTAGCCGCGCAAGTAGAAGCCAGTGTTGCCACCTATGGAAAAAATCTCCCCTTACGCTCAACGGTTGTTTTTGGTGGAGTGAAGATCAACCCGCAAATGATGAAATTACGCAGGGGAGTAGACATACTGGTCGCCACTCCGGGACGTTTACTGGATCTTTATAACCAAAATGCTGTTCGCTTTGATCAGCTTGAAGTGCTGGTGTTGGATGAAGCTGATCGAATGCTGGATATGGGCTTCATCCATGATATCCGTAAAATTATTTCTTATTTGCCGAAAAAACGCCAAAATTTAATGTTTTCGGCCACCTTTTCTGATGATATTCGTCATTTAGCCAAAGGAATGGTTAATAATCCTGTTGAAATATCCGTCAGTCCCAGAAATACCACAGTGGAGTCAGTAAAACAGTGGATTTGTCCGGTTGATAAAAAACAAAAGCCTGCACTACTGATGCATTTAATTAGTCATAATCGCTGGGAACAGGTACTGGTTTTTTCTAAAACAAAGCATGGCGCCAATCGTTTAACCAAATATCTGGAAAGTTATGGTATTCACTCAGCAGCCATTCATGGTAATAAGAGTCAGGGTGCGCGTACCAAAGCTTTGGAAAATTTTAAACGTGGAACAGTTAAAGTTCTTGTCGCCACTGATATTGCTGCTCGAGGTCTGGATATTGATCAACTACCTCATGTCATTAATTTTGATTTGCCCAATGTGCCTGAGGATTATGTGCACCGTATTGGTCGAACGGGTCGTGCGGGTGCAACGGGTGAAGCGGTTTCTCTGGTCAGTGCTGATGAGTTTAAGTTGCTCAGTGATATTGAAAGGCTCATTAATCAATTGTTAACCCGTGAATATATTGAAGGTTTTGATCCTGTTCATGATTTACCGGTATCTAATTTACGTCAGCGCCCGGCAAAACATAAAAAACCTAAACGACCTAAAAAACCGAGAGTAGGACATAGCGATGGACAACGCTCCGGTGAAAATGCTCGGGGACATAAACCAACAGGTAAAAATAAGAGACATGTTGGAGGGCAAAAACGCACAACGGGTAATAAATCGGGCTCTAATGGGCGGGGTGGCTCAAATAAGTCATCATCTCAAAATACGGGTGAACAAAAAAGACGATCAAGAAATTCAAATAAGAGTAATAACTCGGGCCATTCAGCTGACAGCTCAGGTAATAAGCAGAATTATTATCGTCAGGGCAATAAAAAGTCTGGTTAAAGAAACTCCAGTCGTTAAAAAACAGGTTATATATCAGGTGATGCAAAGTTGCCTGATCTGATTTTTATCCCTCTGTCAATCTACAAAAACCTTCTGCTAAATCAATTATTCACTGATTTGAAGAAATATTTTACGAATCATGTGCTAAATCAATATAGAAAAATCAGAATTATAAGTTACAATTAAGCCTATTAATTGTAGCGCTCACATGTATCATTTGGGAAACCTTAATTTTGAAATCTTTTCAATGGGATAAACACTTCATTACCGGCTTGTCGGAAGTTGATCAACAGCATAAACAGCTTGTTGATATTATCAATAAGTTTAGTGATCATCTGTCAAAAAATGAACTTGTTTATGACGACATAGAAAGCATCTTTGCCGAGTTAGCGGACTATACTCAATATCATTTTGATGAAGAAGAAGAAATGATGTCCAGTATGGGTATCGATCAACGTCATCTTGGTAATCATATTGAAGGTCATCAAAATTTTCTTCAGGAAGTGAAGTCTCTGCATAATCATATGTCACCCGAAAATGCTGACTCAGCGAAATATTTATTAGAATTTCTGATTCATTGGCTGGCTTATCATATTCTTGGTACCGATCAGAATATGGCGCGGCAGGTTGAAGCGATTCAAACAGGCGTTTCCCCACAGGCTGCTTATGATGAACAGGAACGCTCTCGTGATAGTTCAACTGCCCCCTTACTGGCAGCGCTAAAGGGATTGTTTAATCAGGTCTCCAGCCGAAACAAGGAACTGCTGCAGCTCAACGAATCACTTGAGGAGAAAGTAGCCGAACGAACCCGGGAGCTTTCAGAAGCAAATCGCCATTTTGAGGAGCTGGCATTAACGGATGTTTTAACCGGGCTCCCTAATCGTCGTCATGCCATGCGACAGCTTTCAGTGTTATGGGATGAATCATTGGTCAGTAAAACACCTCTTGTGTGCATGATGATTGATGCGGATCATTTTAAAGAAGTCAATGATACCTATGGTCATGATGCTGGTGATGAGGTACTTTGTGAGTTATCAAAAACATTACAGCATGCCGTTCGAACGGATGATATTGTCAGTCGTTTAGGTGGTGATGAGTTTTTTATAATCTGTCCGAGTACGAATTTAGAAGGTGGGATGTATCTGGCTGAACTTATTCGTAAGAATGTATCAGAGCTGCATGTACCCACAGGTGATGGCGGGTGTAGACCTAGTTGTGACAACGGCCATCCCCGACCAAATTATTTTTTCTTAAATGCAATTACATTTTCAGGTAGTGAAACTTCCT
>JAHXHI010000395.1 GCA_025656775.1 gamma proteobacterium symbiont of Bathyaustriella thionipta | reverse complement strand
AAAAAACGGACAATGGGAAGTGGGTTAATTCCCGTGTTATTTTACAATAATAAAGTGATTAAAACGCATGCTTAATCAACAATATAAATTTGCAATCATTTTTATTGGGCTGGGTGCATTGTTGGGCTGGTTTACTCATATTGCCTATAATGAAGTCATTAATAAAGAGCGTAATGCTGATATTTCACCGGTAAATAGAATTCAAACTAACATCATCAATATCAGTTCTAAACAACACAAACAAGATGAATTCAACCTAATTGAAAAGCGTTTTATAGCGCTTATTATGAGTGAAAAATATGAAAATGCATTACTTCTTTATAGAGACATTAAGCCCGATAATCAATTAAAACTTGATACTATTTTACTTTCACAAATTCATGATTTAAATAATGAAAATAATCCAAATGTATTTAAATTATTAGATGTATTTCTACAGGAATATTATAATAATACGCAATTACTGGTTATTAAAGCGAATTCACTGCGCTTAAATAATGAACAGATACAAGCTTTAGATGCATTTTTACTGGCTAAAAATTATGCAAAAAATAATGAAGATTATATGGCGATCAACAAAGCAATCCATAACTTTGCACATGTGACTTATAATCATTTTAAAGAAAAAAATGATTGGCCTCAAAGTGTTGAATTTTTTAAGAAACTCATTGAAAATGAACCTGATTTTCCATTTTATCATTTATCATTGGCCGAATCTTATATCCGCCTGGGTGATAAAGAGAGTGCAAAGCTGCCTCTGCAATGGGTTAAAGATGATGTTATTTATGGTGATAAAGCCACTGAACTGCTTGAAATGATGACGCTCAATGATTTACCAATGGGTATTGAACTTGAGAAAAAAGGTAACCAATATATCACAAAAGCTACGTTATCTAATTATTATGATACTAAGTTACTGATTGATACAGGGGCTTCCTATTCATCGTTACCTTCTTATATAATCGCTCAATTAGTTGTCGATCAGCAAGCTGAAAAATTACAAATCAGTCAATTAAAAACAGCCGGTGGAATTATACAGGTTAACCTGTACAGATTAAAAAAAATGACTATTGGAAATTTCTCCGTTAATGATATTATTGTTACAGAACTGAATTTAGAATCATTACAGGATATAAAAAATGACTTTGAAGGCTTGTTAGGGATGAATTTTTTAAGTCACTTTGAATTTTCTATCGATCTGCAATCGAATCAGCTTTTTCTTACACCAAAATTTAATTAAGGTTTAAAGTTTGTGAAATTATTTCTTTTATTTTTTACGATCAGTATCATACTCAGTGGATGTAATGCATCGATTCCAAAAAATGAAAATTTACAAGAGTTATCAAAAACTAATGCAGAACAGGAAATTGAACCAGGATCAGATGCTTATTACCTGAATATTGCCAAGGATCTTTATGCGGCTCAGCAATACAAACAAGTTTATAAAATAACGACTGCTCTTGCTGAAAAAAATAATGTTGAAGCCCAGTATTTGTTAGGCTATCTCTATTATTATGGACAAGGAGTGCCAGTAGACATTAAGCAAGGTGAAAAATGGATCACCAGGGCTGCAGATTCAGATTATAGGCCTGCTATTGAAGCGCTGGTATTGATTAAGCATGGATTGACACCTGATAACAAATGTTTGTCAGTTGATCTGGACCCTGAAAAAAACGTGGTGGAAAAACAGGGTGTGGAAAAGGCAACTATAAACATATCTAGTAAATCGTCTTCACTTATGTCAAATGAACTTAAAGAAGGTGATGTCCTAATTACACCAAAAAATAACAAAGCGGTACAAGAGAATACTGTAAAAAAGCCCCAAAATATCGAAGTGGTCAGATCAACTAAAACCTGGAATCGCTATACGATTCAACTAATAAAAACAGGGAATAAACAAAACACCCGGGATTATGCAAACAATTTTAAAAATAAATACCCTGATCTCAAAGATTATATTATTACTTATCAATCGAAAGAAAAGTGGCGCTCTTTCGGTGTCGGATTCAGCACATTTGAAAACTATTCAGAAGCAAAGATTGCCTTAAATAATTTAAAATCCCGTCTTAATGATTCGACATTGTTTGTAAAGCACCTTGAAAATTATAAAGCAATTAGTGAAAACTAACACTCTCCATATGAGCCTTTATTATTTTTATTTGCTACTTTTCTGTTGATATTGTGTGCTTGGTTTTCTACTATTTTACCATAATACTTTTGGTTTAAATGGTTACTCTTTCTATATAGAGTATTGAGGGAATTATATAATGGATTTTCTGACTTTTAAAAGTTTTATCAGTATTGAGGCGCTAATAATATTCTATTACATTGGCGCACTCATATTGCCCATTGGTTCATGGTTTTTAATTGATTGGCTAATAAGAAAATATGATTTTCTGGATACATTATATAACAATGGAAAAAACATAATATGGAAATCGTTAGATAAAAAACAACAGGTCAGGCTGGTTTTATTCTTTATATTTCTCTTTTTGTTTGTGGAATTGTTTTGGCGAATGCTATTTGAGTTTCTAATTGCCTATATGCAAATTCGTGATGCACTAATTCAATAACATTTGACTAAAAACAGTAATACTAAATCCTGTAACAGCACCTAATGGTGGAGCCCAATGTTTTTTCAGGTGTGACTGGGGAGCTATATCCTGGAAAATCAAATATAGAATTCCACCTGAAGCAAATAACATGATTGCACCTAATAAAGCCTTATGATCTGAAAGAAAGAAATAACCGGCTATACCTGCAATTGGACCAAAAATCACCATTGCCCACATACTTTGCAGTGCTTTTTTAGGATGATTTTTATTAAGTGCCACTAACTCTCTATAACCATTAAAGCCTTCAGGAAGATTTTGCAGACCAATCAGCAAAGCTAATAAAGGAGCAGTAGAGGGATTTGTCACTAATAAGCCGCCAAGGGCAATTGACTCTGGTATAAAGTCTAATAACATACTCATGATTTGTGGTGTTTCGCGACGTCGTAAGCCTAAAAAGCGCTCTATAAAGAAAAATGCAATGCCTCCGGCAAGTAATACGGGAACTGCATAAATAGAATTATTCATACTGTCTATTCCTTCTGGGACCAGGACCAGTGCCACAGCACCTAAGAGGATCCCACCACCAAGAGCAATAACTAAATGGCGTAATTCTTGTTCAAGCCATAAAGGTTGGATATGCTCAAACCGGGCAATTATTCCTCCTATAGGGATACAACTACCGGCGGCAATTGTGAAAGTTAGAATCATATAAACGTCAGTCATATGCATTATTGATACCTTCTGATAATGTCTGTTCACCTATTATTAGGAACGTAGAAATAGTTTGTATACCCAGACCTTCAAGAAATCATTAAATACAAACCAGACTGTGGCATAAAGCCAGATATACATGGCATACTCCCAACCGATAGGCTCCATAAATATACCATAGACAGCAATAACGGTTCCGATAATACGTGTTGAAAAAGCAGCCAGGAAGAGTTGTATAGATGGAAATGGTCTTTGCCAGAAATGTCGTCTCCCTGTACGTGTTACATAAATAGTTGAATGACCTGCAACATCAAGTTTAACAAATATCATGGCCTGTATTATTGCTGCAGAAAATTGTTGTTGTTCAAGAACGTAGAAAAGTAAAAAGGATGAGGCAACGCCTGCAAGCCCTAAAGTACAGGATATCGTCAGAATTTCCCGCATATCCCATCGAACCGGTTCCTTATCAATTTTGGTATTATCATAAGCTATGGCCATTATTGGAATATCGTTTAATAGTGCCAGGATAATAATCATTACTGCTGTTACTGGATAAAAATCAAATATGATAATACTAAGAGACATGAAAAGAATAATTCGAATAGTCTCTGCGATGCGAAACATGGCATAGGACTTCATTCGTTCAAAAGTAATGCGTGCCTGTTGAACGGCCTCATTGATAACCGAAAGCCCTGGTGCAGTAAGGATAATATCAGCGGCAGCACGTGCAGCATCTGTGGCATTGGAAACAGCAAAACCACAGTCTGATTTTTTTAGTGCAGGTGCATCGTTTACGTCGTCGCCAGTCATGGCAACAATATGGCCGCCTTTTTGCAAAGTATCAACAATACGATATTTATCTTCGGGAATGACCTCTGCAAATAAGTCAACATCTTCTATCATTTCGATGATTGCTGATTCGTGAGTATGAATAAATTCTCTGTCCAGCAATTGAGTATCGTATAATTCTCTGACCTTTGACATCACCTTATCAGAAAAGTGTTGTGCTTCAGTCTTGGATACATCACCTTTGAGCTGCTCATAAATTGCAGTCGCCATGGCTGATGCCAGTGCCAGTAATTCCTGACTACCGCTGCCAGTTAACTGATGAGAGCGAATTGTTTCACCTTTGAGGCCCATTAAACGACCGACTTCTTTGGCGATAGCGACATGATCGCCAGTGACCATTTTGATCCGTACACCGTAATTACGCATGTCAGCTATGACCTGTTTTGAGTCAGCACGCGGTGGGTCATACATAGGAATTAGACCGATGATTTCTAGTGGAGCATCACCTGTTTTACGAGCAACAGCCAGGGTGCGATAACCCTTTGATGCAAGTTGGTTGACGAGCTCATCAATATTGCGGATCTGGTCATCCGGCAGTTCACTCATATCAATGAGTATTTGGGCAGCACCCTTGATGGCAGTAAAATGCTTATTATTGTGTTCTATTTCTGCCTCGGTACGCTTGCGTACAGGATCAAATGGGGTGAAATGTGTTTGCCTGAAGACACTCAGGTCGATCTCAGGTAAGTGTTCATCAATATAGTGAAAGATAGGTAATTCTATGGGGTCGTTGTTTTCAAGCTGTGAAGCCAGTGCGGCGACTTGAAATAGTTCTGTCATTTTATAGTTATCCAGAACTATCGGCCGTACAACCTGCATTTTGTTTTCGGTCAGAGTGCCGGTTTTATCTGAACAAAATACATCGACACCCGCCAGCTCTTCAATAGCAGTGAGTTTTGACACAATAGCTTTTTTGCGAGCCAGGTTAACAGCACCAACTGCCATAGTGACAGAGAGCACAGCAGGTAATGCGACTGGAATGGATGCAACGGTCAGTACCATGGCAAAACGGGCAATTTCAAGAAAGGATTCATGACGGAACAGAGCAACAATGATAATAAGAGAAATTAGGACCGTCGTTAACAGGATCAGAAAATTACCAATCTGCATCACCATTTTCTGGAAGTGGCTGCGTTCTTCCAATTGAGCTTTGGCCACCAGTGAAACGACACTGGCAAATTGAGTACTGGCAGCCGTATTAACTACAACTGCAAGCATCTCACCCTGTTTGACAATTGTATTGGCATAAGCCACTTCATTTATTTTACGACTCACGGGCAATGACTCACCCGTTGAGGCTGTAGAATTACTCCAAAAACACCTTTTTTGACATAAAGCATAATGCTAACGATTTAATTCAGCCTTTCTCTTGAGTGGCGAT
>JAHXHI010000060.1 GCA_025656775.1 gamma proteobacterium symbiont of Bathyaustriella thionipta | reverse complement strand
CATAGACATGTCGGTTTTAATAAATTACATAACTTTTCTGTCAAGCTTTTTTTTTCAATTTTTTTTAAATTTATGCTGAATAGTTACATTTGTTTTATCATAGTATTAAAGATTGGGTAATAAATTTTTGTGAGGTTTATTACGAATGGATAATATTTGGAACTCTAATTTATGAACGGAAAATAAGTTACGAATATAATCAGACTAACGAAATCTACAACTTCGTATAGACTATTCTTTTTTATTATGACTTTGTAATAATAAATATCTTTAATAGAATTTGGCAGATTTTACCTTAAAAAGAACATTATGTCCAGACTTTACTAAAAAAACTGAACATAATTTCAACTCTCGCAGAGTCGTAGATTTCTTATGCTATCGACTTAGATATTTGAATCAATAAAAGCCGTTAACTGTGATTTAGTCACTGCACCCACTTTAGTGGCTTCTACCTGCCCATTTTTATACATCATTAACGTTGGGATACCACGAATGCCAAATTTAGGCGGCGTGTTAGGATTATCATCAATGTTTAATTTAGCGACTTTTAAGCGCCCTTCATACTCATCAGATATCTCATCCAAAATCGGCGCAATCATTTTACAAGGTCCACACCATTCAGCCCAAAAATCAACCAACACTGGTAAATCACCCTGAAGCACTTCTTCATCAAAGGTATCATCAGATACGTAAACGATCTTATCGCTCAATTTAAATTCTCCAAATTATTCTTTTTGTAACACTTTTTATAACAAATCAAACTCACATTTTATCATAAAATGTCAGTAGTCTTCCACACACACGCTAAGGATATAGTTCCATGTCAGAATATTCAAGCACCTTAAGCAAATAATGTGTTATTTTTCTTTATAATGAACTTCTTCTTACTAGAATTTGCTAAAATATCTGTTTTTTAAAGCCCCTTGGAAACTCACATTGCCAGATCTCAATCGTCGCCAACAACAAGCTGTGGAACACATTGACAGCCCGTTACTTGTTCTGGCAGGTGCCGGCAGCGGCAAAACCCGGGTGATCACCAATAAAATTGCCTATTTGATCCAGCAATGCGGCCACAAGGCGCATACCATTGCTTCAGTCACTTTTACTAATAAAGCAGCTCGTGAAATGAAAGAACGGGTCACGCAAATTATTCCCAAGGCTCAAACCCGTGGCCTCAGAGTCTCTACATTTCATACCTTAGGACTCAATATCATCAAATCTGAGTTAAAATTACTGGGCCTAAAAAGCGGCTTTTCAATTTTTGATACTCATGATAGTCATGCCTTACTCAAGGATCTCATGCGCCAGCTTGGGTTCAACTCTTCATCACAACCTGACGAAGAATTTATTAAAGAGTATTTTGAAAGTATTGCCCGACAAATATCCAGCTGGAAAAATGACTGTATTACTCCCGAGCAGCTGGCAAAGCAAAGCTCTGTTGATCCCGCCTTTGCTTATAGCGTTAAGGTTTATGAACAATATAACCATCATTTAAGAACCTATAATGCGGTTGATTTTGATGATTTAATCATGTTGCCAGTACTTGTTTTCAGTCAAAACCCCGCTATTTTAGAAAAATGGCAAAATCGTATCCGCTATTTGTTAGTTGATGAATATCAGGATACCAACACCACACAATATCAGCTGGTCAAATTACTCGTCGGTGATCGTACCTCACTCACAGTAGTCGGTGATGATGATCAATCAATCTACTGCTGGCGAGGTGCCAAACCTGAAAATCTGGCTTTACTGGAAAAAGATTTTCCACAACTCAAGGTCATTAAATTAGAACAAAATTATCGTTCAACTAAGATTATTTTAAAGGCCGCCAATACTCTTATTGCCAATAACTCTCATGTCTTTGAAAAAGCACTGTGGAGTGAACTGGGCAATGGTGAACCGATTAAAATTATGCGCGTCCCCGATGAACACAAAGAAGCTGAACGAGTTGTCTCGGCTTTAGTAGCTCATCATTTTCGCTTTAAAAAATCCTATGGTGACTATGCCATTCTCTACCGCGGCAATCATCAGTCAAGACTCTTTGAAAAACAGCTCAGAGAGCAGCAGGTGCCCTATTTTCTCAGTGGCAGCACCTCCTTCTTCTCCTATATTGAAGTGCGCGATATGCTCTCTTATTTGCGCCTTCTGGTGAACCCTGCTGACGATAATGCCTTTCTACGCATTATTAATACCCCGCGTCGGCAAATCGGCAGTGCGACCATTGAAAAACTCAGCCAGTATTGTACACAATCAAATACCGGACTACTGGCAGGCTGTGCTCATCTTGCCTTAAATGAATATTTACCGGAAAAAGCCGTACAGCGACTCAATGAATTTTCAAACTGGATGCAGCGCCTGCAAAAAAGTGCCTATGAAGGCAATCCGATCAAGACAGTAGAACAGCTGATTGTTGATATTGATTATGACACCTGGCTGTTTGAAACCAGTAATAATGAAAAACAGGCAGAAAAACGCATAGAGAATGTCAATGAATTAGTGGAATGGCTAAAACGTCTGCATGACAACGAGCCGGAAAGTACTCTGGACGATCTAGTGTCCAAAATGATTTTACTGGATATTATGGATCGCAATGAAGAAGATTCTGAAGGCAATCAGGTTGCGCTAATGACCATGCATGCCTCAAAGGGTCTGGAGTTCCCCTATGTTTATATTGTCGGCATGGAAGAAGAGCTGCTGCCGCATCGCACCAGTATTGAAGAAGATAATATCGAAGAAGAACGCCGCTTATGTTATGTGGGCATTACCCGGGCACAGAAAGAGCTGACTTTTAGTTTAACCAGTAAGCGCAGACAATACGGTGAAATGATTGACTGTGTACCCAGTCGCTTTTTAGATGAATTACCTGAAGAAGATCTGCAGTGGCTACAGGGTAAGCAACGCCTTGAAGCTGATGAGCGTAAAGCGCTTGGTCGTTCTAGTATTGCAGGAATTCGGGATATTTTAGGGTAAATAACAATTAACAGTCTTTAGAAATAGAAAAAGCCGTTCCTTAATGTCAGTGACGGAACTGCCTTAACTTTAAAACTAAGGATTAACTAAAGGAAAATTCTTAAAAGCCTTTAGAAACTGTCAGGATCACGCGATCATCACAGTGACCTTTACTATCGCTATAACCATAAGCATCACATTCGTTTCTGCTTAAATCATTGCCAACATAGCTCAGATCAAAGTTAACGCCGGCGATATCTTTACTGACACCTAACTTGTAGTCTACATAATCATAATCAGTACCGCCTGATACTTCATACGCATCACCAAACGATTTACCTACGCTGGCACTAAGAGCCAGACCCATTGGTAATTCATCATAGTCAAACCCGGCATGAATATATTTTGAAGAATCATGACTGCCAAACCAGCTAGGGCTATAGGCAATACCACCTGAGAAGTAGCTATAGCTGACATTTGCATACCATTCAATTGGATCGTCATGCATAGAGGTATCATTGTAGTTATACTTCAGAACACCAACATCATAACCAATATCACCATATTCACTGGCATAACCGGCATACGTATCAAATTCCATATGGGTGTCACCAAAGTCTACATTAGAACCCCAAACACCGACATAAAAACCGCTGTCATGGCTCCAGTCAAATCCGCCCTGAATGGCACCATCATTATCTGTTTGTGAAATACCACGGAAGTAGTAATCAGTGACTAAAGCCACATTAGCTGAGATGGGTAAATCAGAGCCTTCAGAAGACTTGCTGACATCATCAATACTTTTTGAGACGGTTAAAACAACGCGATCATCACAATGTCCTTTAGCAGAACTATACGCGTATGCTCGACATTCTCTATTACTTAAATCATTACCCACATAACTCAAGTCCCAGTTAAGACCATAATAACCCTTACTGATACCAATTTTATAATCAATGTAATCAAAGTCTTTAGTACCGTCTACAGCATCATTTTTCTTGTCAAAATAATCACCAAATGACTTACCAACACTCGCGCTTAAAGCAAAATCCCCAGGCAGACCATAATCAAAACCTAAAGAAAAATAGTTTGAACTTCTGTTTGAATCATACCAGTCACTTGAATATTTATAGGCGGCAGAAAAATAACTATAGCTTAAACCCACCGTCCATTCATTCGTTTCAAAGTCAGCATCGTTGTAGTTGTAACGTAATACATTGACATCATAGCCGATACCCGTATCACCAATCTCATTCGCAAAACCAAGATAAGTATCCACTTCGATATGAGTATCACCGAAATCAACATTAGAAGCCCAGACACCTGCATAGACACCACTGTCATGACTCCAGTCAAAACCACCTTGCAGTGCACCGTCATTATCGGTCTGTGAAATACCACGGAAGTAATAATCTGTTGTCAAAGCAACATTTGCCGAAACAGTACCAAAGCCTTCAGCACTGGCCATAAGAGGTGTTGCGATAACTGAAGCAACCGCAATTGAAAGTAAAGATTTTTTGATTGTACTCATAACTTAATATCCCAATAATTTATGTTGTGAAAAAACAACGAAACTGTTGCTTTTAAAGCACATAGTATGCCAAAAGAAAGATATCATTTATAAACAATGATTTAACATAAAAAATCAACATAAATTATTAGTAAACAAAAAACTCAATGCACCAAAATAAGAACACCGCATGTGCAGACGCACCATATTGATGCAAAAAAGTGTGACCTGTTTTATTGCATCATAAATTCAATCGCCGCTTTTACCTCTGCATCACTTAAGCCTGCATTTCCACCACGCGCAGGCATTGCTCCCTTGCCCGCAATGGCAGACTTGACCAGGCCATCCATACCACCATTAGCCTGTATCCGTTTTTCCCATGCTTCTCTATCACCAATCTTTGGCGATTCCAGTAAACCAATCGAATGACAGGCCGCACACGTTGCTGTGGTAATTGCACCGCCATCAATTTCGCCTGCTGCCGCTTCTGGAGCACTCGCTTCTACCGCCTTAGCAGTTGAGTCTTCAGCAGCAGCTCCTGCTTTCTGAGCTTCACCTTTAACAGCTACAACTTCAATTGCCTTTAAACGTTCCAACACAGCAGAGCGATCAATAACACTCTGTTCAGGTGCTCCAAATGAAGAGAAGAAAGCAACTAAAATAATTAAGACCCATAAAATAATTAGCGCCAATGCACTTAAAAATGACATTAGTTTTACATAACTCATCAATACACTTTCTTCATTATCACTCATAACAGGAACTCCTAAAAAAATTGACCATACAACCTACCAGGTAATGCAGCAAAACAATACATTAATAAGCTGACCCAAAATTAAGAGGTGATTATATAGTAAGACCTGTGATGAACCAATAGGGGAAAATCCTAAGCATCTGATATTCAATATTTATATTATTAATACGCAGAGTTTATAGGCTGAGAAAATGATAAACACATTTAAGTTATAGCAGCAAAGTCCGGTGAACCGAAAAGTCATTATTATACAAGGGATAAAGTAAGGACAGGAATAAACTTTTCGCAGTAAGTTTACATTTTC
>JAHXHI010000365.1 GCA_025656775.1 gamma proteobacterium symbiont of Bathyaustriella thionipta | reverse complement strand
AACTTATTTAAGGGGGTTTTTGCTTTATAGCATCAATTTTTGTGATTAAAAACGTGGGAATTTACATCATATAAGTTGGCCATACTCACCACCCAGTTTTTCTTTGGCTTTTTCATTAATAGTGCTTTCATTAGAAGGAGGGTCTTTTTGTGTGTTTATTTCTAGCTCACACTCACTACTCTCTACCCCTAAATAAGCTTTCATTAATTTAACCATTTCAAAAATCTCACCATTGTTTACAATAGAATGCTCTATTTGATAACCTAATAGATACCTTCTAGTGATAGTGCTTGCTTTGTCATGATTGCTTTTTATTTTTTTAGATCATTCCAAGCTTTTTCTTCTATTTCTGGGGCTCCATCACCTGTTCTTAATCTTAAAGTTGGTTTGTGGATAGTTAATTCATTCATGTATATCAACCGTTAATGAACGTCCAATGTTTTAACATCCCTCTTGCATTAGAGAACTGAGGGTTTTTTGGAACAATAGCATGGTCGTAAGTTTGCTCAATATGCTTTCTAAGCAATTCGGCACCTCCTCCAACAAAAACAATATAATCAAGTTGAGACCCTCTTCCAACCTTTTCTCTTACAAAATTAAAAACTTTTTCTGCGCTCTCTTTTACTGCTTTGTCCACCAACTCGGAGACATTATGAGTGGTTTTAAAAAGCTTGAATTCATTTGTTCTAAGAATCTTATCTAATTGAGCATCAGTAACTTCATCGGTGTCATCAAAGTCTTTAAATATTAATCGTCTTAACTTATCTCTTATATGCAAAACACCAACAGTTCTTGTTCCTGATCGTGCGGTATTTATAGTGTTTCCTGCATTGATATAGGTTACATCAGTTGTGTTTCCTCCGATATCTACAACAGCAACACCATTTTCATTTTCAGCAATCACTTCACCTGACTTTGAATCAATTGATACATCAACCCATGCTGCCGTACTTTCAGGATATACTCTATTTTCTGAAATAATAGCCACACCAGATTCACTAAGATTTCTAATTTTTCTTTTTATTGACTCTGATGTTTTTTTAATGTATTCCTCATTAACACCATCTTCATTAAAATAATTATCATAAGGAAGACCTGTTGCAAGTTTTATATCTTTTCCTATAAAACCTGATGCAATAAGTGAGTGATTAATGAGAATAGTGTTCAGGTCTGAAGTTGCATAATCACCTGAACGTGTATTCTCTGGATCGTGAACTCCTTTTCCTACTGTCCACTTAATCCCATTAATTTCATAAACCCCATTCAGTTTTCCATCCATGGTCATAGATTGAGACCCCATAGAAGCCCTTGATGGATAAACTTTTTCAATAATATTGCTATCGCCAGGTTTTCCCTCCCAGTAACACACCTTATGCTCTGCAAAACCATTATCATTGGCCACTACAGGCATATACACTGCTTTAGAAACTGCTTCTTGAATACTCTCACCCATGTATAAATCTCCTTCGTCTATGTATAGCTTTATGAACGACTCTATCTTTTCCTGCTATTAATGATCTAAATCTCTTAACAGCAATATTTACTCCGAATCCGTAATATTCCAGAACTGCAAAAAAGGCAATAGCAGATAAGGACATAATGAATGTAATTTTTGACATATATACAAGAAAAATCAAAAAAAACACAAATACTTTTGCGTCAATCGCTGCAAAACCAAGACCTAATCTTGGCTGTAAACCAGAATTTCTCCATTGAACTTCAGTAAAATCAGGCAATGCCATTTTATTCTCCTAAATCAAGTTCTATCAGGTCTTCTCCCGACCCAAGCTCGGCTATTAGAGCGTTGTATGTTGCATCATCAATTAACTCAGCATCATATTTAAGCTCAACATCATCTAATAAAGGTTGACCATATTTTGAAACAAGAGCAGTTATAAGCCTACCAACATCTGCCCCTTCATTATTAGAAACTTTTGTTAGCAAAAATTGTCTAATGTTTTTAGTAAAAACCAAGAATGACTTTATTGCACAAAGACCTCCACCTTTTCTTTTTACCAGTCTTTGATTGATGATTAATCTCATGGCATCAACAAGCTTAATGGTTATGGCCTTTCTCTCCCCAGGAGGAAATACATCAACCATTCTTGGAATAGTCATTCCAACACTATTTGTGTGTACTGTGCTGTATACTAAATGTCCAGTTTGAGAAGCTGTAATGCACCCCTCAATAGTGTTTTTATCTCTCGCTTCACCGATTAATATCACTTGAGGTTTTCTACGAAGCGCATTAGATATGGCCGATGGATAATCTTCAACATGATCTGGTACCGAAGTTTGACTTATTCGTGACTTTTTATTTTTAATTGCCTTTAAATCAAATTCAATCGGAGACTCATAGGTAATAATATGCTTTGAGAAATTTATAGCTATATCACCAAGCAATGCAGCATTAAGTGTTGACTTACCTGAACCTGTTGGGCCTGTTATTAAGACTAGACCATATTCTGATTTTGACCCATCAACAATTTCATTTTCAACATTCAAGTCAGAGCATGTTGGTGGGACTGATGGTATTGCACGAAGAACTATTTCCACGCCTGATTTTTCACCTGTAGCTGACACACGAAATCTGGCCGCAGAGTCAGGATTTAACTCTTGCTGAACTACATACTGAAAATCTCTTGGTTTACCACCCTGTATAAGTGAAAAAGAAGCTTGTATATCAATATCTTTTAACACATTCTCTATTTCATGTGTTCTAATAGGTCTTTTCCCTACGTTAACAACTTCATCATGATACATAACGGCAAGACATTCATCTGAAGATACAAAAATATCAGATGCGCCTACCTTAAAGCACCACATTAAGAAATCATCAAAAATATTTTGATTTAAATTACTTTTTGGTTCTTTTTCCCAGAGCCCTATAGAATTACTCATTAATTACAATCTCTCAAGGCTTAAAAATAGGTTTCCAATTTTTTTCATTATTAAAATCAGCCCCCATAGTTATTTCGTAGATTACATCATTAACATTTAACGTCTTTCCATCTTTAATAACACCAAAATTGCCAATAGCCAATTCTGGCATGGAGATCAGGTTTTGCTGAACAAGCATCCTAAACCTTTGCATACCCGAATAATCTCTATATAGTTTTCTTTGGTCTATTGTGAAGATATCGTTTGCCTGCTCTACCCCATCAATCCAGCCTTTTTTAATAACTTCTATCCAGACTTTCTTTTCGAAGGCAGTCGAAGGGAATAACCTCCGATCAGGTATTTGAGGTCTTTGAGCATTTCTCGATAAGTATTCTCTCCATGATGGAGCTGACGGTACAACCTTTGCATTTTTTGACAAAACATATGAAACGCTAACAGTTCTGGCCTTTATATCTGATTCATGATGATACATTCGCTTAGATTCAAGTATCACAGGATATAAGACCTTGCCATCCATCAAAAATCTTGAAAAGTCAAAAATTCTATCGAGTCTAGTGGAATTTTGATCTAAATATTTATTTAGAACTGTCATTCGCCATGCCATACCAGATTGAACACCTAGAGAGTAACCTGCTTGCTTCAAGCTTCTTATTCTTAGATTGGATATTATTGATTCACCTTCTGAATTTTGTGAATCTTCAGCCCCGCTTGACTCAAGTTCAAGTATCTCCTCTAACTTTACTGGATCAGAAAAAGTATAAGTCTTTTTAGATTGCTTATAACTTTTAGTAGAAAAGGAATCACTGTTATCTGTATTATTTATTTCTACAGGACTTTCGGTTATTTCTGCTTCATCCCCCGCACCAGCATTAATAGATAAAGTGCCTGTACAACCTTGTATAAAAACACTCGATCCTATTGCAGCTATCAAAAAAACCTGTTTAGATCTAATATCTAACATACTCAACCTCAATCACTCTATCTTTAGCTAAAACACGAATAACAGCTCGCTTTCCTGATTGATAACCAGCATCGGCTAGAATATCGACAGCTCTACGATATGATGTATCAACAGTAACAAGAACATCTGCTGCTGGTTTAACCCCAAGAGTTCTAAATTTATACTCTGTAAGTGTCGCAACCTCTTTAACAAGAGGTTCAACAGGGCCACTCCAACTATCACCCAAGCTAATTAGTTTTTCTAAACCTGGCATATGGTTTGAATTAAATCCTGGTCTTACTTTGTTGTTTTTTTGATAGATAGCGCTATCCATGGCGGCAATATCATTCCAGTACTTTTGGATATTATCAGCAGATGCCGCTAACTTTGCTAAAGAAGGATCTTCATTATTTATTTTTAATTCTTCTCGAACATCTGGTGTAATTGTACATCCACTTGATAAGACAACCATAGCTACAAATAAAACACTTCCCATTCTTAAAAAAAACATCAACTCATCTCCTGAAATAAAGTTATATTATAATAAATCTACCATATTTAATAACAAAAGTATGAGTAAAATATCACAGGTCAGAATTTATTTTATCTTTTTTACCCTTTATTTATACTATTTCATATATTTCTTATCTTTTATTTGCAACTTTATTTACACTTTCTATAAATTTTACTTATTCTTTATTCTTATTTTTTATTTTCACATATTTAAACTATATTATTTTAAAATAAATATAGCCATATAAACTGCCGAATATGGCAGAAAATAACAATATATGCCATAAGACATGCTATAATCATAATGTAAAATTCAAATAAATGCCAAGATAGGAAGAAAAAATTTCCAACATATCAATCCTATTTGACAGAATAGAATTTTTTTATAAATTACATATTTGGAATTTTTTCAAAACAAAAAAATAATTTTACACCAAACCCACAAAATTTAAGGTATCCAACTTATGACAAAAAAAATCAAGGTAATTATTTTCCTCTTTGCGTTACAGGTCCCGATATCCTCATTTGCCAAACAAGACTTTCCTGGAAGAACAAAATACCCAACTGTACCTACTATTGAGCTAAATGCTTTTTATAATGATCTGTTAAGTAATAAAGCAATCGCAGTAGATGCTCGAAACCCACTCGAACACCAAATCATTCATGTAAAAAACTCCGTCAATGAATACCATGCAGATCAGTTTTTTATTCGTAACATGAAAAAAATCCGATCTCATAACCCTGATAAGAAAATAGTTTTTTATTGCAATGGAATTAATTGCAATGTGTCTTATCTAGCCACTCAAAAAGCAATGAAAGCCAAGATAAAAAATGTATTTGCTTATGATAGTGGTATTTTTAATTGGGCAAAATCATACCCAAAGAGCACTGTTTTAATGGGCAAGGAACCTTCTTTAAAAAATAGTTTAATTTCAAAAGAGTCATACAATGAGCACGTTTTAGATTTTAATGATTTTGACAAATTAGCAAAAACTCAAAATGTTATGATTTTGGACATTCGTGATCAATCGGCTTCGACAGACTCCTTCCTTTAGGTGGGGGTTTCAAGAGAAGCCAATCTTTTGACTTTAAGTACTGATGTATCCCCACAAATTTAATAGAAAATTAGTGGTTTAAATAAGATCGACTTTCACGGTGAAATATGATCAAATTTGT
>JAHXHI010000227.1 GCA_025656775.1 gamma proteobacterium symbiont of Bathyaustriella thionipta | reverse complement strand
TTTCAATATCTAGCCGATAATTTTTCACGAAAACACTTCTTTTTGATATTAAGTTGTTGTTTTATATATCACAAGAAGACCTGCACCCGATTTAAGGCGTATTTACTTTCTTCAAGCTGTTCGATTACATCTAATAATTCATCGTTGTATTTATTATCAATATATAAACCACATTCCAGATTTTTCATATCCTCAATGAGTTTGACTATATATTGCTTTTTTATAATTGAGCCATGCTGGGGAGCAATCAGGTTAATATCTAATTGTTCAATTTTTCGCAGTGAATAATTAAAAATATCTTTACCAGGCATATAAGATGCGTGGAATGCCCTGGCTTGCTCAAAGTAATCTTCTGTTGCATAGAACTGCCATGATTTTTCTATACCGCCAAAAATGTCACTGGAAAAAAGTGTTTTACTATCCGCTTCATAGCTGACAAAGGCACCGGGTGAATGGCAATAGGGTGTGGTAATAAAATCAAGATATAAGCCATTATCGGTTACCAGTTTATAATCATTATGGTCAATTTCATAAAAATCTGAACTAATCAGATAATGTTTAACCAGAACCGTTATACGACTATGAGTGATAACCTGTAAATCATCCCGATCAATGCGTTTTTCTATAGCCGGAACTGCAGCGGCCAGATCAGGATCTTGATGATGAAGAATAATATATTTTATATCATTTAAATCGACAATAGCGCTGGTTTTAGCCATTATAGAGTCAAACTCCAGCATAGAACCTGGATCAATCAAAATAGATTCATTGCCATTTTTTATCAAATAAGCGTGGCATTGGAAGGCGTCATTCTCCATATATGAACCTACCCAATAAATTTTTTTGGTAATTTCTACCGCTTTACTAAAATCCAAGTGACTTCCTGTTAATATGTCCTGATGAAATTCAAACGCAACCTTTTATGAGTTTAGGATAACCAGAGAAATATTCTACCTAATCTATCTTAAAATAAACTTAATTTTACCGTAAAAAACAATTTATTCTGATAAAACATAAGCTTATCAAAATGATGACGAATCAAAAAATAGTGGTTCCCCTTCCACTGAGAATTCATTTAAGATGGACACCATCCATTCAAACAAGGGTAGTAAATGCTGATAATATTGAACGCACAATGGCACGAAGTCCTGTGAATAGACTTCTTCAGGTAAAGGTATTTGATACCAGCATTTTAGACCTTTATAACGGATCAAATCCTGATTTAAAAGATCATCTGAATACCCCTTAGGCATCCGTTTAAGCTGTTCACCATGAAATGATACACCTGATTTCAACAGGCTATTAATAATTTTACGAATTTTTTTTGCATGGGTTTTATGAGCACTTTGCTGTCTCCAGGCCTGGAGGTATTCGGGAGTAAAATGATTAATTCCCACACCAATTTGTACATATTCAGGTCGAATAGCCAAATAAAACCCTGGACAGCGAGTACGTTTTAACATTCCCTGCCAAAACAAATAGGAAATATGCGTTTTATAGGGTGTTTTATCCTTACTAAAGCGGGCATCTCGTGCAAAACGATAAATTGAACCATTTACTTTTGGCACCACATTAATGCCTGGGGCAATCCTCTGTAGTTGCTCTCCAAGATCTTCAACCAGATCTCGTGATACTTCTAAAATTTCTTTGTGATAAAAATCATAGTGCGCGTCAAACCAGGGTTTGTTGTTATTTTGTTTAATATCTTCCAAAAATTTAACCACTTCAGGATTAAATCCCATAAATATCGGCATATCATACCTCAAAAATTATGTTACGATTAAATTAAATAATATATTACTTGACTATTTTACTTGGTTATTGTCTAATAGTTTGCACACTTAATCAATAGTGACTTTTGCGAATGAGTCACTATCGTTTAATGAGTTGGGTTACTTATTAAAAATTTAACCGCTTATGAACGACCAATTCTATTATCAACCTTTCCTCCTCAAATCCGAAGGGTTTATCCTATATAATTGGTCGTTCATTTTTTTTGTTTTCCACCTATCTATAATAGATGTGAAAGCAGTTAGTGTCATCGTCAAAGTAAACCCTTTCACTGATAACATGCTAGAATAACCACCTTTAACTAAAATTTATTTAGCAGGATCAATTAATAATGGCAGCCTATTACGTATACAAAATATCTCCCACAGTGGCAAAACTGGTAAAACCAATGGAGCTACTGGACATTTTTGAGAACTACAAAGAAGCACGCAACTACGCAAGAGAACAACGTCAGGATCCAGCCAGTGATCCACAGGATACCTTTAAAGTTATTTTTGCTGACAATGCCTTAGATGCAGAAGAAAAATTATCCGAATTTCGTGAAAAACCTATCATGAAGGAATGGGAAAAGTAGTTTAATCGCTTATGGATGAAGATCAATACCGTACAACGTATAAAGAAATGAACCCCACACGGTGTTATTTCGAAAAACTGCTGTTATTACGTTATGGCAATTGCGAACAGGCAAAAAAACTCTTTCTGGCCGAGAGAGAAGCTTTTGCATGCAATTCTGAAAATGCTCAACAGCAGTGCTTACAGCTAATAGAGCGTTTACGTTCCAATGCTCGTTTTGCTTTACAGGTCACACAGATTAATGGCCAGTTGCCCCATGCAAAAGAAATAAAGGTTCAGGTAGGCGGTTTATTCGGTTTACAGCAATTATTGTCTCACCAGAATTTGACTCAGACAGATATATTACATGACGATGATATTAAGTTTGGTGAGCAGGCAGAAAATCATGCACCAATAGAAAATGTCTTTGCGATTATTAATAAGGCAATTCAAGAATATAAAGCACTTGACTCTATTCCTTATAATGAAATTGTTAAATCCATTATAAGTTTTAAATTACCTGATCGAAAACGCAGGAAAAAGAAAAAACCAGAGTAGCTTTTCAACAGCCCTGGTTTAGATGCTGCAGTTTATAACGCCTGGGTCAGGGCTGACATTATGGTTTATGAAACTTAACCACTTCAGCTGACTGGGGTTCATCTGTAAAGTGTGGTCGAGCATTATTTTCCACACCCATCTCTTCCATCAATTCTCTTTCTCTGGCGGCAATCAAAGCAAAGCAGGCTTTAATATCCTCGACACTATCCTTTGACAAAGGATGAATCATACCGGGCTCGGGTGTGGTATCTTTTATAATATTGGCTAATGTCTTACGCATCGCAACCATCACCTGCTGCTCTTTAGAGAGTGAATCAAAATCCATCATTTGCTCCTGTATTTTATGCAGATCAGAATACACTAATCCTACAAGTTATATATGTCTTCTTACAAAAGAATCAGAATAGTCCTGCATAATTCCTATGCAATTCAATTTATAATTTTCTTTCATTAGTATAAAAATTTTACAATACCACTATAAGTAATATCACCAATTCACAAAAGGATTACATCATGAAAATCACAGAAATCCACTTATTCCTGAGCACTATTGGTATCGCTTTTACGGGTGTTGTTATTTCTTTATATCTAGTCGTTAGTGTCTTCTTTTAATCGATAACAGCACTAATCATTAATCATCTTAATCTAATAATCCGCTTTTATGAGTCCCGACGCCCTCTGGCACTTTGAAACGTATTAGTTCTTTCACTAGTAGGGTTAAACCACTTTAATTTATCATGTAGTTTCACCACATCACCGACAATAATCAGAGTAGGTGCTTTAACTTTTTCCCGTTCAACAATTTCAGCCAGTGTTGATAAAGTACCAATATGAACTCGCTGATTTTCTGTTGTCCCCTGCTCTACCAGAGCCGCTGGAGTATCATCACTTAAACCATTTGCAACCAATTCTTTATGAATCACTTTCACTGCCTGCAAGCCCATATAAAAGACAATGGTTTGATTTTGGTGTGCCAGTGCGGTCCAGTTCAGATTAACAGTACCATCTTTTAGATGACCTGTGACGAAAACGCATGACTGGGCAAAATCACGATGAGTAAGCGGAATACCGCCATAGCTGGAACATCCTGCTGCTGCAGTAATACCCGGAACGACTTGAAAAATAACATCATTTTCTTTAAGCGTTTCAATTTCTTCACCACCACGTCCAAAGATAAAGGGATCGCCACCTTTAAGACGTAATACACGCAGACCTTTTTTAGCATAATCCACAAGTAACTGGTTGATATTATCCTGTGGTACGGCATGATTGTCTCTTTCTTTACCGACGTAAACCAGCTCTGCATCACGACGCACAAGATCTAAAATACCCTGAGAAACCAGACGATCATAAACAACCACATCAGCTCTCTGCATAAGACGCAAGGCTCTGAATGTCAATAAATCCGGATCACCGGGACCGGCGCCAACAAGATAAACTTCACCCGTTTCCTCTGCAAAATCTTCATCAATAGCACGTTGCAGAGCATGTTTAGCAGCATGTTCATTGCCCTGAAATAACAGCTCTGTTACCCGTCCTTCGAGCACGACTTCCCAAAAATAGCGGCGTTGTTCTGAACTAGGGAACTTATCAATGACTTTACTACGAAAACCATCAACTAATTGCGCCAGCTTTCCATAGGCCGAAGGTATATAACTTTCCAGGCGTGTGCGTAATAATCGAGCCAGAACAGGTGAACTGCCGCCAGTTGAAATAGCAATTTGAATCGGTGAGCGATCCACAATCGAGGGCATGATAAAGCTGCAAAGGTGAGGCTGATCGACGACATTTACAGGCATTGAACGAGCTTTAGCCAGTTCGGATATCGTTTTATTCGTATGTTGATCATTGGTCGCCGCAATCACTAGCACACTATCACAGGCACTGCTGTCACAAATATCAAGCTCTTCAAAACGACGGGAAATATGTTTAATTTGGCCCGTTTTTGCCATTTCACTGACTTCTCGACAAAGTTCCGGGGCAACCACCTGAACCTGAGCATGGGCTTTTAATAACAATGTTATTTTTCGAGCTGCCACTTTACCGCCGCCAATAACTAAACACTGACGACCTTTTATATTCATGAAAATCGGGAAAAAATCCACTTATCTCTTACCTCTAAAATGCAATATGTAAATGACTTAGCTTAGTTTTTATAAACTACAAGCTTGAGCTTCTGGAAAACTAAAGCAGGCCCAGCATTGGATCCAGTTCATCGTCCATATCTAATTCTGACAGGTCGTCAAAACCACCAATATGCTTACCGTCAATAAAAATCTGAGGCACGCTATCACGACCAATTTGTGTGCTTATCTCAGCAAATTTTTCAGATTCCTGCTCAATATCAATCTTATCAATTTCTACGCCCTTTGATAATAAAAGCTTTTCTGCATTAATACAAAAAGGGCATGAATCAGTGCAGTACATTGTGACATTAGCCATAGTTATATACCCGGTATTTTATAATTTATTAATTAATAATTCATTGTGCATAAGCATATTAACTGTTCATAATACCCTTGCCACTACACCATTAGAGATACTAGTACCTCGACACATTAGTTTTGATCAGTTGAATTTTCATTTTAACAGTGGCAATTGTTCAACAGTCAGCAAAACTTCAAGGCTCC
>JAHXHI010000246.1 GCA_025656775.1 gamma proteobacterium symbiont of Bathyaustriella thionipta | reverse complement strand
CTTTATTTTTAACACAACAGGCCATTGATTTAACGGTGGCTATTGGCTTTATTACCCTAGTGGGTATATCAACCAATAATGGCATTATGTTGCTCACCTTTACCCGAAACTTACGAAAACAGGGGATGGATGCGTATAGTGCTGTCCGTAAAGCGGCCAGACTGCGTACTCGTCCAATGATACTCACTCATGTAACCACTTTATTGGCATTAATCCCAGCAGCAATCGGTCTGGGCGAAGGTCCACAACTCTTACAACCTTTGGGTATTATGTTATTTGGTGGTTTGACTGCCGGGACATTGTTAACCCTGAATTTATTACCGGTTATTTATGTTGTTACTGAAAGATGGCGACATACATGACTGTTAATAAAGTAAAAGAACAGTGAACTGATATGTATATTTTATTGATAGAAGATGATCAGGAAGCGGCACAGTGTCTAATGAATGGTCTAATAGAAAGTGGTCATCAAGTTGATCATGCTGCTGATGGAAAAACAGGTCTGGATAAAGCCATGACATATGTTCATGACATACTTATTGTTGATCGTATGTTGCCTGGATATGATGGTCTGAGCATTATCCAAATGCTGAGGAATGAAGAATGTTCAACACCCGCCTTAATATTAAGTGCTCTGGGTGAGGTAGATGAGCGAATTGAAGGTTTACGTGCTGGGGGAGATGACTATCTGGCAAAACCCTATGTTTTTGATGAGTTACTGATCCGCCTGGAAGTTTTGCTCAGGCGTCGTCAAAACAAAGTCTATGAGGATATTTTGAAAGTGGGTGATTTAACTTTAAATTTACGGACACATAATGTGAACCGTGCAGGCCAACGTATTCGCTTACAGCCCAAGGAGTTACGGTTACTTGAATATCTTATGCGTAATGCTGATCAATTAGTGTCCCGAAGCCTGTTACTGGAAAAAGTCTGGGGATTTCAATTTGATCCAGTGACTAGTCTTGTTGATACCCAAATATCCCGATTAAGGAAAAAAATTGATAAAGATTTTGAAACAACATTATTACATACTATTCGCGGCAAGGGATTTATGATCAGTGAATCATAAAATGCGCTTACTTCATACAACAGCCATACGTCTTTCCCTGCGTTATGCATTTTATTTTGCATTGCTTATGATGCTCGGATTAGGTGGCTTGTATTGGTCAAGTAGTCAATATATTGATGCACAAATTACTTCAAATCTTGAATATCAATTAGATTTTCTAGTCTCCCTGGATCAACAACAGGGGCGTCAAAAATTATTGAATTATATGAATAAACAGTCGTCAGGTATGAGCAAAAACCGGCTTTATAAAATTCTGATATCCAGACAAGGAAAAAAACTGGCTGGCAACTTGAATGACTGGCCAGAAGGTATTATTACTGACAAGGTTGTTCGAAACGACTGGTTTGATAGTCATTTAATACCAGAAAAATTTCCTGATTCTGATGGCTACTGGCCAGTCATTGCCACTAAATTATCCGATGGTTCAAGCCTGTTATTGACACAGAGCATCGTTCAGGCAGAAGATCTTCGTGAATTCACCTTAAGCTCTATGCTTATTATTTTATTGTTTTCCATTGCCTTAACGATACTATTGGGATGGCGAATGGGTAAAACCATATTGCACAGAATGGATACTATCAATGTGGTTGCCAGTCAAATAGGACAGGGGAAACTGAACCAACGAGTCCCTTTATCCGATCGGGATGATGAATTTGATGAATTAGCCAGTCATCTTAATGATATGTTTAAACAACTTGAGCAATTAATTAATGGTATGCGTGATGTGACGGATAATGTTGCACACGATTTACGTCGTCCTCTATCACGTTTACGCAATCGTATTGAAGTCACTTTGTTAAAATCCCGTGACATTGTTGACTACCAACAGACTTTAAATTCTGCTCTAACTGATATTGATGGTTTGATTAAAACATTTAATGCATTATTGGAAATTGCGCAGGTAGAATCCGGTAGCTATCGAGGGGACTGGCTCAAGTTCGATCTGAGTGCACTGACCGAATCCATTGGTATCTTATTCAAAGAAGCAGCAGAAGAAGACAATAAAACATTTCAATTATCCATTGAGTCCGATATTAATATCAAGGGTAATCCTCATCTCTTAGGACAAGCTATCAATAATTTATTGGAAAATGCTCTTAAGTATACATCCGATACTGACAATATAGAGCTAAAACTATTCAAACAAAATGATCAGATTTTGCTAAGAGTTAGTGATTCTGGAATGGGTATTCCACCTAAAGAATACGAACGTGTTTTACAACGATTTGTACGCTTGGAGGCTTCTCGTAGCTCAGAAGGCAATGGCTTAGGGCTTTGTCTTGTCAAAGCGGTTACAGATTTACACCAGGCTGATTTAATACTTGAGTCTAATGACCCTGGTTTAAAAGTGTGCTTGATCTTTGCATCTAACACTAACTGAAAAATATATTGATGATAAGATTATTAATTGTTAAAAATGATAATTCAAAACTAAGTGAGTTGCATAGTTATTTTAGTCAAAAAGGCTATACTGTTGATTGTGCTAATAATGGGCTAACAGCACTCCATTTATTCAGTTCACAATCTTATGATATCATCGTTCTGGATGTTGCATTACAAGATATTAATGGCTTTAGTCTTTGTCAAAGCTTAAGAAATGATGCTCATCTGGATACACCTGTAATATTACTCGATATAAATAATAAAATTGAAAGTAAGCTTCTCGGCTTTAAAAGTGGTGCCGATGATTATCTTGTAAAGCCATACCATCTAAGAGAGTTATTGATCAGAATTGAATCCATTCTTCGTATTATTCAAAAACAAAGCCAACTAAGGCAGTTAAAAGTGGGTGATTTAGAATTTAATTTAGATACTTTATCAGTTACTAGAGAAGACAAATTGATTAAATTAAAACCCGCTGAGTTAAAGGTCCTGCAAAAACTGATGCAAGAATTCCCCAATGTCGTCAAAAAAGAAACTCTTGAAAATATACTTTGGGGAGATGATTTACCTAATAGAGATATTTTTAAAGCACATATTTACCTATTAAGAAAGAATATTGATAAACCTTTTAAACGTAAAATGTTAAAAACAATTCATGGTATTGGTTATCAACTTGTTGGCTAATTATTTATTATTCTCATGTGGACTAACAACTTGAGTAAGGGGATACTATTAATGACATCGTCTCATTAATAGTATCGGCAAAGTCAATAAATTACATAGATTCGATCACATTCCGTAATGATAATGTTATCTTTTGATGTAATAATCTATACATTTTTAAATTGCTTGACTTGAATACAGGCAATCCTCATTTTTACTTTTTTTTGACTTTTTTTTGACTCTCAGGTGATGAACAAAGCGCTATCATAGTCTCATTATTTTAATGCAGGCCATGAAAAAGCACTATGCTCAATTTAACTCGATTTTATCGTTTTCAACTTTATTTCTTACTCTATGTCCTGCTTATCATAATATCTTTAGTCACACGAATAGGATTAATGGTCTGGTATCAGAGTGAAATTGATAGCTCTATCAGTATTTATCCCGCTTTATTTTTAATTGGCTGGCTATATGACACCGCTTTCTATTTGTATGCATCAATCCCTTTAATATTCATTTTATGGCTCACACCAGAAAAAATCTGGCACTCTAAAGTGTTTCAGTTGCTGATGAAATTGTGGGTTATCATTTCAATTTACATTCTTTGTTTTGTTGTTGTTTCAGAATTTATCTTTTGGGATGAATTTCAAGTGCGTTTTAACTTTATTTCAGTTGATTATTTGGTTTATCGAAAGGAAGTGATGGATAACATTCAAGAATCTTATCCTGTTTTTACCTTGTTAATATTAATGCTGCCAGTCACTCTGATGATATTCCTGAGTATCAATAAAATCTTAGAAAAAACATTAAAAGTGAACAGTTCTTTTTCTCAAAGAACTGTAATGACTTTGGCACTATTTGTTTCATTATTTGCCGTATTTAAAGGCGTCGATCAATCGCAACACAGTCTTTTTGAAAATAATTATACTAAAGAACTGGCCAGTAACGGCCCTTATCAATTTTTTGCCTCTTTTCGCAATAATGAACTGGAATACACTCAATTTTATCAGGAAATCGATAATTTAAAAGCAGATAAAATCATTCGTAATTCATTAAAAAATGACTATAGTACTTTTTTATACCCCGATCAATTATTTAATATTGAACGTAAAATTGATAATCCAGGCACTGAAAAAAAACTGAATGTCATTTTAATTTCTATCGAAAGTCTCAGTGCAAAATATGTGGGTTCTTTTGGAAATACAGAAAATATTACCCCTTTTCTGGATCAATTTTCTAAAGAGAGTTTATTTTTTACCGATTTTTACGCCACAGGGACACGAACGACTCGAGGACTTGAGGCAATTACATTATCTATTCCACCGACACCAGGGCGTTCTGTTGTAAAGCGTATAGGCCATGAAGGGGATATGTGGTCATTAGGTAATATTTTAAAAAGTAAAGGTTATCAAACTACGTTTATTTATGGTGGTAGAGGTTATTTTGATAATATGAACAGTTTCTTCTCCCAAAATGGTTATGATATTGTTGATCAAAATGATATTCCTGAAGATGAAACAAAATTTGCAAATGCCTGGGGTGTTTCAGATGAAGATTTGTATGAAGAAACCTTAAAACAGGCAGATAGAGCGTTTAAAAAACAAAAGCCTTTCTTTTTTCATTTGATGACTACTTCAAATCATCGTCCTTATACTTACCCAGGAAATAAAATTGATATACCATCGGGTGATGGGAGAGAGGGGGCGGTTAAGTATACGGATTTTGCCATCAAGCGTTTTATTAACTGGTCAAAAAATAAACCCTGGTTTAAAAATACCCTCTTTGTTGTTTTAGCTGATCATTGTGCTGGTAGTGCAGGAAGAGAAAATCTACCGATAAAAAAATACCACATTCCTCTTTGGATTTATAGCCCTGAGCATATTAAACCTCAAATCATTGCAACACGTTCTGGCCAAATCGATGTGGCACCCACTCTACTAGGCTTGTTGAATATGGATTATAACTCCTGGTTTTTTGGACAGGATATTCTTAAACCTAATAATAATGGAATGGCCTTAATTGGAAATTATCAATATCTTGGCTTGTATCAGAACACGACACTTAGTATTTTGAAACCAAAAAAACAGACTGGACAATACTTAAGAACAGCCAATCAATTGTCAGCAGAAATAAATCAAAATTTAGAGGTTCAGAATTTAGAACTACTTGAAAAAACCATGGCCTATTATCAATCTTCAGCTTATGCATTAAAAAATAGATTGAATTCCTGGTCAGCTAAAAATAAACATTCAGTAAAAAATGGCACTGAAGAATTATATAATAAAGTTTCTTCAAAATAATGTTATTAAGCTTCAAGCATTACATCATTGCTTTATTTTCAAGGTTTAAAAAAATTGTTGCTCTTACACTTGTTTTAAGTGGAATCATACTTTCATCCATTTGGTTTTACTTTAATTATTCA
>JAHXHI010000194.1 GCA_025656775.1 gamma proteobacterium symbiont of Bathyaustriella thionipta | reverse complement strand
TGAACTGACATGATTTATTCCTGTTCAAATAACAGTAATAGATCAAATGCATGGGCTCTTGTCAAGATAAATTAAGCGCGATCGCCCTAATAAATCATCCACTCTATATCGACTAGATTCATTCTATGTATTATATTAATGGTAACCATGATATTCGAGATTTATTACAACTAAAATTACAATTAATCAATATCATTACTCATCATTAATTAATCACATTATTTTATGAGGTAAATTTCTATGTTAGCTATTCTTGAAAAAGTGGCCATTATTTATTCTCTTGCAACGTTGTTTGTTATTGAACTAATATACCAAACCATAAAAGTGCTCATTACAGGCACTCGTTATTCCTTTTTTGCTTTGAAAAAGACGCTGATTGATTCTTTTTTTGAATTATTATCAGACATCATTATGTTTATAATAGACTTTATGCAGGCACTTATTGAAGGTTTCAGCCTGGGCTGGAGAAAAGCCTTAACGATTTCCAGTGAGTTCAATCATGATACTCGACAATAACGAACAAACAGGGAACTTTTAGTATCAAACGGTTATTTTTTTTTATAGTTTTAGTGGTTTGCTTTTTCTTAAGTGCCTGTATCGAACCACCAACACTGTTAGAACGAATTAAAAAAAATGGTGAATTAAAAGTACTGACTCGAAATTCCCCAGGTATTTATTATGAGGGTCCTTTTGGTCCCACGGGGTTTGAGTATGATTTACTCAAACGTTTCAGTAATTCCCTTGGCGTTGCACTCACTGTTATTATTGAACCCAATGCCGAAGAATTACTCACTAAGCTATCGCTTCACAATGGCCATTTTGCCGCAGCTAAATTAACCATTACGCCTCAAAGACAACAGCATTACCTGTTTACCCAACCCTATCATGAGATCGTTTCACAGCTGGTCTATCATTCTGCCACTCGAAAACCTAAACAGTTAAAAGATATCAACAACCAGACGCTTGAAATTTCAGATGATAATAGTCTGGTTGATGATTTAAAAATATTGAAAAAAAACTGGAAAACCCTGGATTGGACAATTAACCATGAAGCCTCACCTGAAGATTTAATCGTACGGGTGAATGAAAGATTGATTGACTTCACCATTGTCAGCTCTGATGAGATCAAGCTCAACCGACATTTTTATCCTGAACTTAGAGTCGCTTTTGATATGAGTAAAGTCAAACAAATTGGCTGGGCATTTGCCAAATCTGAAGATACATCACTTTATGATAAAGCCAATCAATTCTTAGCCCAACAGAAAAAAAGCGGGCAAATGCAACACCTTATTGATCAGCATTTTGGCCATATTCAGTCATTTGATTATGTCGGCACCCGGGTTTACAAACAACACATTATCACTCGTTTACCCAGTTACCAGCCCTGGTTTGAGAAAGCAGGAAAAGATAACAACATTGAGTGGATACTACTCGCCGCTATGGCCTATCAGGAGTCTCACTGGAATAAAGATGCCATATCACCAACAGGTGTACGTGGTCTGATGATGCTGACAAGAAACACGGCAAAAGATATCGGAATAAACAACCGGGTCGAACCCCATCAGAGTATTTTTGGAGGTGCCTATTATTTTGCCAAACTCTTAACAAGATTGCCTGAAAAAGTCACCGGAATTGATCGCGTTTTCTTTGCGCTGGCATCCTACAACCTTGGCTATTGGCATGTTCGTGATGCCATGACTCTGACCCAAAAAAGCGGCCATGATGAAAGCAAATGGAGCAACCTGAAAAAAACACTCCCCTTATTAAGAAAAAAGAAATGGCATAAACAAACTCGTTATGGCTATGCTCGTGGTGATGAAGCAGTAAAATACGTAGAAAATATACGTTCTTATTATGATATTTTAAAGTGGGAAGTTTCTCGCTCCTGGCAGAAAGAACTACCTCAAAAGACAACAAAAGCGCTGAAAATAACACCTTCTGCACTCTAATCCCTGTAATTTATTTTTAAAAACCAGAAATTATGATCTGAACTATTGGATGTGGTAATATGACAGCCATGTTAACCAACATCTGTGGCAGGTAATGTCTTCGACAACTATAAAACAGGCAAGCATTACTGCCAGCACCAAAAACATGTCAGCACCATCACTAAAAAATCGGTTAAAAATAAGTATTATTGTGATTATTTTACCTCTTTTTTTATTAGCAGGTATTGGCTTTTTCTTCTTTCAAAAATCCACCAACGCATTTAACCTGGCTATTGAAGATATTGTCACGGATATTATCCCGGTCACAGAGCTAAAAGATAAAATCCAGCAAACAGTTATCCCCTTTAACCATTTCATGGAAGAACATCAATTAGATAATAAGACTAAATTTCTCCAACTGAGCAATGAAATTAAAAAATCACTCGCCAATCCAATCAAATTTGAACAACAAAATCATTCTCTGGCCAATGATATCTATCGTTCCGCTTATTTAAACTGGCGTAATGCCCATCGGGTTGCTATTAAAATTTTTAGCGAAATTGAAAATCAAAAGCCGCATATTTCTCACCGACTATTACAGGACTTTTATCAGTATGTCATTGAAACCACTTTAGCCTTAGATAAATTACACCTGGCCATGCAGGATAGAGTAAAAATTAACTTTCAAAAAGCCAAAGTACTGAAACTGGATGCACTCATATTTATTGGTTTTGTTTTTTTTATTGTGTATGTCATTACTTTGGGAACAATCATTTATCTTAATCGTTCCATTATGAGTCCTATCGCAGAATTGGAAGAATGGGCACTTCATTTTTCTCGCGGAAAAACAAATCCTCTATCCCTGCAAATACACAGCTATCGAGAGTTTGAATTTATTGCTGCAACGTACACTAAATTATCAAAAATGCTGCAAGACGATGAAGCCGTATTAGAACAACTGTCTCAAAAAGACGAACTGACACAACTCACTAACCGACGTACTTTTCTTGAGCATTTAAAAACTGAACATATTCGTCATCAGCGCTATAACAGCCACTATTCTCTCATCTATATTGATATCGATCATATGGGGTCAGTATATCAGAACTATGGCGAACATATCTGTGATCTCACGCTTATTCAAATATCAAAAATGCTGGAAGAGGCTATCCGCCCTACTGATTTCTTATCTCGCTATGATAATGATGAATTTATCATTATGCTCCCTGAAGTAGATGAACATGGTGCCCATCACACGGCAGAGCGAATCCGTAACTCTATTTCTGAATATGTTTTTAAAATAAATGAGTTCAAGTTTGGTGTCACGGTCAGTATTGGCTATTCTCATATTGATGATAATCAATCATTAGCAATGAACCTGAAATGTGTTGATTATGCCCTGCAGCAAGCAAAACTAGCCGGTAAAAATCAAATTCAGCAGTGTGATTTCGAACATTTCAATCCCCAGGATTTTCAAATTAAATATTTCAAAAAAGCCGACCTTAACTTATTCAATTAATCCACTGAGATGTCGGATAGCATTGAAATTTATTTCTTATTCTATCCTATGCTATAATGTGTCGTTTTTCTATCGAGTTTGCCTCTAAAATGTAACAATAGCGTGGATAATATGAGTAATACAGAATATACAATCAAAACAGATGCGGATAAAGTCAGCTATGGTATCGGTCTACAACTGGCTCAACAAGTTAAAAGTCAGTCGTTTTCAGGTTTTAGCCTGGATTCACTGATTATCGGATTAAGTGATGTTTTCAACAATGAGCCAATGCGTTTCGCTGAAGATGAAATGCAGGCTGCATTTTCTGCAATCAATCAACAGGTGCAAGCCGCCGCCGCCACTGCTGCCGAAGGCAATAAAGCGGCTGGAAAAGCCTTTCTTGAAGAAAATGCAAAGAAAGAAGGTGTTATTACCACTGAATCAGGTCTGCAATACGAAATTATCACTGAAGGAACAGGTCCTAAGCCAAGTCAGCACGATACGGTCATTACTCACTATCATGGCTCTTTAATTGACGGCTCTGTCTTTGATAGCTCAGTGGATCGCGGTGAGCCTGCCCAGTTCCCGGTTAACGGTGTCATTCAGGGTTGGATTGAAGCATTACAGTTGATGCCTGTTGGTTCAAAATGGCGTTTGGCTATCCCTTCTGATTTAGCCTATGGTGATCAAGGTTCTGCACCCGTCATTGGTCCAGGAGCCACTTTAATATTTGAAATTGAATTAATCGAAATTAAAGGTTAATCCATTCAAAACATCACACAAAATGTCCAGGGCATTTTGTGTGACTTTTGCTCTAAATAGTATTCCCCCTTTTGCTCCTCATTTGACAGATATTTCTTATAACAATCCTATTTTTTTTTTGCTATCATTAAAATCCTGAACATATTTTAAAATATATAATAATAAGAGATGTAGTATGTCTAACAATTTTGGCTTATTTATCAACCTGGATTATGCCCACCATCCCTCAGAGGAATGTTCGCTTTTATGGAACAAAATCATGGACAAAATGCTCCTGAATGGCTTTTCATTCCAAAAAAGAGCGTTTTCCATAAAAACAGATAAAGAACGTATTGAAGTAGCAAAGGATGTAAGAGGATTACTTGATGAAATTCATATGGAGCAATCAGATTTTCATAGCTACATCGCTGACTGTTATATTCTTAATTTCGACAATTGCAGCGACCTGACATTACCTGATACCAGTAATAGTATTAATGTCGAAGATATCTCTATGGAAGAACTGAATGCCCTTGGCGTTGGCTATGAAGTACTGTTTGAAAAAAGTTAAAGCCTGATGCCAATCTCTGCCGGAAGAATGAGAAATCACTATTTTCTTTTTTTTAATAACTGCCGCTTTAATAAAAAAAAGTCTTTTAACAGCTGACCGCATTCTTCTGATAACACACCTGAAGTAACCTCAGTCTGATGATTAAACTGTGGATTTTGAAGTAAATTAATGACACTGCCTGCCGCCCCGGCTCGAGGCTCTGATCCACCAAAAACCACTCGCTTAATACGTGCATGAACGATAGCACCTGCACACATACTACAGGGTTCTATGGTGATATAAAGAGTGGTCCCCGGTAAACGATAGTTTTCAAGTTTCTTTGCCGCATGACGCATCGCCATAATTTCGGCATGAGCGGTGGGATCATGCTGTAAAATCGGCTGGTTCCAACCTTCTGAAATCAACTGATCATCCTTAACCAAAACAGCACCAACAGGCACCTCACCCTGCTCAGACGCTTTATGTGCAAGGCTTAGCGCATGACGCATCCAGTCTTCATCGGTAGGCACCCTTTTCTTAGTTATAGGGTTTACTCCCACTCAATAAACGCATATTAAATTTATGTTATTATTCATAAACTTAAATGCGTTACTTTGTAGTTTGCAAAATATTGTATGTTTCAAAAATTTACTCCATTAGCTTGCTGTGTCAAATGCTATGCACATAATACAACATATAGTCTTTTGTTTGTAATTGTGAGTAAAAAATTAACAATAAAAAGCCAACTATAGTGGACCCCGAAAACTGGACAATAGGTTAAGATATAAGAGCTAACCTAATGGGGAACCTAAAAATGAGTAGAAAGAGAAAATC
>JAHXHI010000348.1 GCA_025656775.1 gamma proteobacterium symbiont of Bathyaustriella thionipta | reverse complement strand
ACGGTGGAAAAACTGGAAGAGTTGCTTCCCTGGAATTTTAAAAATCAGCATTAGATAAAGTCAAGAACGCTGCTCATTAAGCGTTTACGTTGTTTTGACTTACAGAAACTATATCTGGTAATCGTTTGGTTGATAGTGTTTTACTAGACCACTCACTAGGATTCCGCAAATTTCCATCCTGACAATTTTTGGAACAATAGGCTTTCCACACTTTACCATCCGGGTGAGCAACAAGTAGATGATAGGGTTTATACCAGTTTATCGATATGACTGGTCGATCAACAGGTTTCTGTTTAGATGTCGAATTCACGTTTGTTTCATTTGCTACTGGCTTATCGATATCTGAAACAACATGTTTGTTGCTATTCGGTATATTGTCATTCGTAGTCTGTGCAGTTCTATTACGCATATGATCCAATAAAGCAACACTTGGGATACCATCCACTCGTAGATGATTGTTCAGCTGATAGGAACGTATAGCTTTTCTCGTTTTATTTCCCGGCATTCCATCTGCTGGCCCTGGATTATAACCAGCATCAATCAAGAATTGTTGAATTTCCTTATTTTCTTGTCGGTTCAAGCCATATGATTGATGAGTGGTAGTTCTGGGATAATTTGTGGTTCTAGGAGCAGTGTTTCTTTGTTCTTTTTTTGGTGGAGGGATGTGTTCTTTTGGCTGACTAGGCTCACCCATTACACGCCTGGTTGTAGAGTCTAAAACTTCACTTGCATCTTTTTGTATCTGGTTAATAAAATCGCCAAACCCTGCGACAAGCAGCGGTTGCTTCTGAAGGGGGACATTATTTTCATATTTGTTTGAAGAAGATGCTGTGAAGGAATATCCAGTTAAAAAAACAAACAATGATAATACGCATATAAGCCGTTTCATTTTATCGCCACCCCTTTTGATTAACCTATTACCTAGGCAACCCAGCCGTCTTCTCTGATTCATCCGTGAAGACCCGAGGCTTTCCGACCCAGCATTGCTGCTGGTGTGGCTTTTCAACAATTATAACAATAGCATTTAAATTTCTAAAAATTAACTGATCAAGATCAAAATTACTTTAAATGAAATAATTGATCTATTGTAATATCCTTAAATGTCAGATATTTATTACAGAAAAATTTTTATCATCTTTTCGTCACTGCAGTTTCATGTGATCAATAATTTTTATAAGGATTATTCTTTACAAAAAATATTGCAGATTTGGAATCTGTCTATAATTACTTTCTCATTTAATCATAAGAAATATCTATACTACTTAAATTTTCTATCAATACTGGAATGAATAAGTTTGGACGAGAGAAATATTGTGGTTTATGGATTTTAAAATTTCCGCAATAGGGAAATATTTGAATGAAAAAACTAGGGATCGAATAACTGCAATGTCTCAAAATCAAGGGTATGTAAAATTATTATAATGGCAGCTATTTGAGCTAGCCACCTTGATAAGAAAGTACTAATTCTTCTGAAGTGGGTCGATTCTCAACAATTTACAGACCGTCTTTATATCTTATTATAAGTAATTTGAAATTGCCGCTTTCGAGAATACATGAGAATTATTCTTATCTATTCACGAATAGCAGTTAATGAGTCATCAACTTTAATTTAAGAAGTTTGGCAAAACTATATTTTCTTAAATGCTTTTAGAAAATTAGTTGGGTGGGCATGAAATCTGATATGAGCAGGATCATTGAGATGAATTCTTTTCTTTTTGAATGCGGGAGCAATGTAGCCCCATTCTCCAACCCGTGAAAAATAGATGACATAATCAATATTTGCACCTTTCCATTTATTTTCAACCATGATGGACTCATTAATAGATTGAATGCTTTTGACCTGGATGCGATAGTAATTATTGTCATCTGCCACGACTAAGTCAGTCTTTTTTCCATGATCAATAGCAGGAATAAGAACCTCCCATCCATCACTCATTAACCAGGCTGCAACAAGGTTCTCATAGGATAGCTGTTTATGGGCAGCCAAAGTTTTTTCTTTAAGTTGGGAATTTTTAACAGGCATAGCACACCTTTGAACTTAAGGTTAGTGCCGTATGACAGCCAGAGGTGGCCTCCTGTATACGAACCGAGATGAAAAGACTTTCAACCTCCCGATTTTCATCACCATATTGTAAAATTACAATATCGAGTAACTAAGGTTGCCAAGCCCTTACAAGTTGGAAGACTCCATACTTTGTATTAAGAGTTACTCTCAGACTCCGTTTGAGCCGTGATGTATAATGAGATTTAAATATACTTAAAATTATTAGTATCTGTCAATAGTTAAATTATTACCAGATTTTTGGAAACTTCTGTATCAAAAATAAAGGAAAAAGGATGCTGACTGTCTATCTGGCTTGTCCAGATGTATTCTATCCGGATAGTAAAGAAAGACGTGACAAACTCCTGAAGCTTTGTAATGACAATGGCTTTATCGGTGTTTATCCCGGAGATAACGATATTGATCCTCCAATAGCAACGACCATCCGTGAAGCCAATATTGAAATGATAAAAAATGCAGACTGTATTTTAGCCAATCTGAGTCCTTTCAGAGGATTTGAGCCTGATTCCGGTACTGCTTTTGAAGTGGGTTTTGCCACTGCTCTAGGTAAAATAGTTGTTGGTTATTCCAGTGATACCAGAGCAATGATTGAAAGACTGAAAGAATATCAGTCATTATCTGGTGAGCAAGTGACTGATAAAGACGGGCTTCTGGTTGAGAATTTTGGCTTACCCAATAATCTTATGTTTGGTCATATTGTCCTGGCAAGTACTCCTGAAGAGGCTATCCTCAGATTAAAGAGTATTACCCAATCAGGTAACAGGTAAATATATGTGTGGTGGTGTTCGTTATACCGTAAAAAAAGAAACTCTCAGAGTATTTTTTCCTAATCCCAATGCAAAATTACCGATATTAATGAAAGATGGTAATGTATCATTGTTATCATGGGGACGAAGAAAGGATCAGGAAGGTAATCTGCCTCTAGGAGGTTGGGCAAGACTTGAGTCAATTGAGTCTGGGAAGTGGCAATATTTACATCCCAAACCGGTTAAGATAGCTATTGAAGCTTTCATGGAAAAAGACCACAGCAAGGATTCTCACTGGTTCGATATGGAACCAGGAACTTTTATTCAGGGATTGTATGCCAGTAAGGGTGATGAAGCCAGAATTTATGTCGTGACGGTTGAGCCAGATGCACTGGAAAGACAGATCCATGATCGATGGCCTCGGATAGTAGGAAGTAATCATTAAGTATGGGGGGAATATTTTATAAAGAAATATTGAGTGCCATTGCTATTGTCCTGACATTTATAGCATTTGCTCCATATATCCATTCAATTATCAAAGGAACAATAAAGCCCCATGTGTTTTCCTGGATTATTTGGGGCACTACTACTTTTGTCGTGTTTCTCGCTCAACTTGATGATAATGGCGGTGTTGGTGCCAGGCCAATCGGTGTTTCAGGTATTATTACAATATTTATTGCATTCCTGGCCTATATAAAGCGGACAGATATTACAATTAAGGGAATTGATTGGATATTTTTTATTTCTGCAATGTCATCTTTACCTTTTTGGTATTTCACATCAGACCCGTTATGGGCGGTGGTTATATTGACAACTGTTGATGTTCTAGGCTTTGGTCCAACACTTAGAAAAGCTTATTTTTACCCGCATTCAGAATCCTTACTATTCTTTGCACTTTTCTTTGCTCGCAATTTTCTCGTCATTATGGCACTGGAAAACTACTCGGTTACAACAGTATTATTCCCTGCTGTTATAGCACTTGCCTGTGTTTTTTTAATGACAATGCTCATTTACAGAAGGCGTGTATTAGTTACAGTAGAGAAATAAATAAGGGGTCATCCAATATATCATCAGGACATATCATTGGTTGTAAAGAAGCTTTCTTGAATGATTGTAATTAAACAAATAGTCCAATAATTCACTCAAGTCAGCTTCATTAACTATATTAAAACAAAGAATTTATACACTTCATTATTCAGTTCTTTATTGAATAGTGACAATCGAGCCATAATTTTCTCCAGGGGTAAAATCAAAGGCACGGATCACCGGTACAAATTTATCAGTGGCTGTGCGAATTTCTGATACAGAGCCATCTTCTTTTTCATTATGAGTCACTTTAACATCCTTCTTTTTATGGGTATCTCCTTTTATCACAAAGGTTTTGGAACCATCTTCAGAAGTTACTATGCCGTTGATATGACCTGCTGCCAGCATTAAAGCCATGTGCCAGTCTGTTAATTGGCGTAGTGGTTGACGCTTTTTTACCATGATGTTGCGAAATAACAGGTTAAATTGTTCCCACAACACGGTTTGGTTGGTGAACTCATCCTGTAATTGCTTTGGATCCATTTTCACATATTGAAAATTAATCCGATTATCTAGCACTGTGGGTACGCAATACTGTTTTAACTTAAGGTCTTCATCACCTGCTAAGGGTAAATCAACCCTTGGTAATACCTGGGGTTCGATATCATCCTGACCGATTGAGAGCAAAATCTTCTTTTGATCCTGCACTGTCTGGGTATCTATATCAGTACTACGGCAACGTTTGCCCATAATGACAATTTGCTTGAATTGGTTCACTGCAGCTTTATACACTTGAATATCGGTATAATGCCGGGCAATCCATCCTGATAATTGTTTATCCAGGGTGTTAAAAGGAATAATCGTGATACCAATGCCACCAAACTGTAACAGCTGAATGGTTTTCTGATAAAACGCTTTTTCCAGTCGTGCACGGCCTTGACTCTTTTCACTATAACCCACTTGATCAGAGACCAAATCTCCATAAGGGGGATTAAAAAACATCAGTGAAAATTGATGTTTGCCGATAATACAGTCTTCCAGATCACCATGAATGACCCTATCCAGAATGGATTTTGAATGCCAAGCTCGTTCATTATCAATCTCAATACCATATGTCTCACAACTGATATCGCTATGATTTAGACCATGTGCAATCTCAGCTAATGCTGAACCTTCACCACAACATGGATCCAGTAAACGAATATGACCTTGCTTTGGTGCTTTTATTAAGCTGAGAATGCCGTTTATGGTCCCCTCATCGGTTGGATAAAAGCCTTTTTTAATAAAGTTTTGCGCCAGTCTTTGAAACATTAAAGCCATAACAGCCTCCTAAAAATAAAGGTATCACCCCCTGTGAGTGATACCCTGATTGATTTAATATGAAATTACTTGACCCAGATCTGACGCCTGGCATCAAATTTGTAACCCAGTTCAAGCAGTGCATCACGTTGCTGACGCAGCTGTTGTCGATTGGTTGGATCGAGTTTTACCTCATCACCAGGTTGATTGGTAACTTTGGTATGGCCAAAAATAGTCATATTGACACTGGATTCTGCTTTTTCAGATGACTGTTTGGCTTTTTGAGGCTTTACAGTTTTCGATTTTGTCACAGATTTTGGCTTTTGTTTATTTGTATCAGGAACAATCGGTGGAATGTTCTCAACGGGTGCAGATCTTCTTGTGATATATAAAACAACAACTTAATATCAAAAAGAAGTGTTTTCGTGAAAAATTATCGGCTAGATATTGAA
>JAHXHI010000333.1 GCA_025656775.1 gamma proteobacterium symbiont of Bathyaustriella thionipta | reverse complement strand
TCAATATCTAGCCGATAATTTTTCACGAAAACACTTCTTTTTGATATTAAGTTGTTGTTTTATATATCACAAGAAGATCTGCACCCCTTTACAACACTGTGAAAGTGCCCGTTTATGTAAAGACGCTTTTTATCAGATAAAAGAAAATGATGCAAAAAAAGCCTTTGAATTATCAGAAATCGCTCGAAAAAACAGTTTTTCAGACGGCATTTTATATTTGTTTTATGCGGCTGGTTTAACGACGGGGGTTTTCCCTTTGCTGATTTTTATGGGGGTCGGTGCCATGACTGATTTTGGTCCCTTACTGGCAAATCCAAAAACCTTATTACTCGGCGCTGCCGCTCAATTTGGTATTTTTTCGACACTCATCGGTGCCATTGCGCTTGGCTTCACGGGCAGTGAAGCGGCGGCTATTGCTATTATTGGCGGTGCGGATGGACCAACGGCAATTTATGTGACGACAAAACTGGCACCTCATTTGTTGGGTGCTGTTGCAGTGGCCGCTTATTCCTATATGGCACTGGTACCCTTGATTCAGCCGCCCATAATGAAATTACTGACCACAGATGAAGAACGTCAGCGTGTGATGACACAATTACGCCCGGTGTCTCAGTCTGAAAAAATTATCTTTCCGGTTTTATTGTTATTGCTGGTGGGGCTGTTCATGCCTGAAGCGGCGCCATTATTAGGTATGTTTTGTTTTGGTACATTAATGCGTGAATGTGGTGTAGTAGAACGACTCAGTCAAACCACACAAAATGCACTGATTAATATGGTGACTATTTTTCTGGGGCTTGCGGTAGGTTCCAAGCTTCAGGCGGGTGAGTTCTTACAACTGGGCACTTTAAAAATTTTGCTGCTGGGCGTGATTGCCTTTGGCATTGGTACGGCCTGTGGTATTTTAATGGCTAAATTAATGCATAAATTTACTCAGGAAGATATTAATCCACTGATTGGCTCAGCAGGTGTCTCTGCGGTACCCATGGCGGCTCGTGTATCAAACAAAATGGGGCTGGAGGCCAATCCGCAAAACTTTTTATTAATGCATGCCATGGGTCCTAATGTTGCTGGTGTTATTGGTTCAGCAGTGGCTGCCGGAGTCTTATTGAAGTATTTTTCTTCTTAAATAACAGCGCTCTAGATAAGTATTCCTAAAAGGTGTCCACTGAGTATATGAATAGGTGTCCTATTGTTTCGTGATTTGATGTAATCCGAGCGAAATAATAGGGTAGCTATTCATATAGGGTAGTCACATCAAAAATGGATACTATTTAGTAACAGTAATTTAGTTATCCTTCAGCCATTGAGATAATTTAATAAAGAGTTTATCTGAATTAATCGGTTTGCTTAAATAGTCACTCATGCCAGCAGCCAGACATTTTTCCCTGTCACCCTGCATGGCATTGGCTGTCATGGCCACGATGGGAATTGCCTGATAACGTTCACCGGCATTGCCGGAACGGATCTGAGTGCTGGTTTCATAGCCATCCATCTCAGGCATCTGACAGTCCATTAAAATTAATGTATAGGGTGAGTCATCAGCCGTTTGTTTCATTTTTTCTAATGCTTCAATACCATTGTTGGCAACCTCAGCAGATAAACCAAGCTTCTTTAAAACGCCTTTAGCCACCAGCTGGTTAACTCGATTATCTTCAACCAGTAAGAGTCGTGTTTGGGTTGGCCATTGCTGCGGTGATAAATCCTGTTGCTGCCTGTTGACTCTATGATTCTCCAGAACTTTCAGCCTATCTATATCCTCTGCTACAACAGATAAGGCATCAAATAAATCGGAGGTTGTTGCTGGTTTTGGAAAATAAGCGCTACAACCAAGTTCAGAAAAATACTGAGCATTCGCGGTATGGCTAAAAGGAATCATCATCACCAGTTTCATCGCATTAAATCGGGGGTTAGCTTTGAGTGTTTTAGCCAGTTCAGCACCATTCATCTCAGGCATTTTCATATCTAAAAAGGCGATATCAAAAAAAGATTTATCAGTTTGCTGTACCAGTGATTGACACAATTTCAGTGCTTTTTCACCATTTTCTGCTGCTACAACAGTCGCACCCCAATGTTCAAACTGTTTTTTCAAAACTTCGCGATTGGTGGTATTGTTATCAACGATCAGAAGCTTAAGTTGACGGATATCTATTTCAGGTGCAACTCGTTGTGAACGTTTACTGCAGTCAAACAGAACCGTAAATTCGAAGCAGCTGCCTATATCTTCCTGAGTCGTGACGTGAATGTCACCGCCCATTAATTTACACAGTTTTTTGGCAATGGCCAGGCCTAATCCAGAACCTCCATATTGACGTGTAGTAGAAGCATCCACCTGGCTGAAAGAACCGAATAATTGTCCCAGTTTGTCTGCAGGAATTCCAATACCGGTATCACTGACCCTGCAGTTCAGTTGTAATTTTTGAAGGTCAGGCAGTTCTTCATTTAAAGGAGTACGCTCTATTAATTCTGCAAAGATAATAATCTCACCCTGCTCAGTAAATTTAATGGCATTGCCCACCAGATTGGTGAGAATTTGCCGTAATCGACCTGCGTCGCCGCGAACCATGGAATGTTCAATTTTAAAAATATCTAATATGACTTCAATATTTTTATCATGAACCTGCAGAGCCATTGCCTCAACAAAATCACCCAGCATACGACGCAGATCAAAATCCAATACTTCCAGTTCAAGCTTGCCGGCTTCGATTTTAGAGAAATCGAGAATGTCATTAATCAGCGTGAGTAATGAATTAGCACTACTTTGAGCCAGACGAACATGGTGATATTGCTCCTTATCCAGTTTTGTATTACTTAATAAGTCCAGCATCCCTAGAACACCATTCATTGGCGTGCGAATTTCATGGCTCATACTGGCAAGAAATTCACTCTTGATCCGTGTCGCAGCTTCTGCATCCTCCTTGGCCTGAATAAGCTCTTTTTTGGCCTGTTTTATTTGTGTCAGATCACGCCAGATGCAGTGAATGGCCGATTTTCCATGAATCAAAATAGGTGTTATCGCCAGAGAAACTTCGACAGGGAAAACATCACCATTTTGCTTCTTGTGCAGCCATTCAAATCGATTAACACCTTCTTGCAGGGCAATGTTGATCATTTTACCGGCTTTTTGGGCAGAATCCTGACCGTCTGCCTGTAATGGCGGGGAAAGATTAGATGGATGTGTCAGCATCATTTGTTTCTGGTTTTCGTAACCAAGCATATGAGCAGCAGCGTGGTTGCAGTCGATAAACTTATCTTCATCAATCAACAGCATGGCATCATCAGATGAGTGAAATAATTCCAGAAAACGCTGTTCGCTTTGTTGTTGAGCTTGTTCTGTTTTTTTTCGTTTATTAATATCCAGATAAGTGCCGAGCATACGCCGTGGTTTGCCATCAGCTTGCCACTCCATCACCTTACCGGTCCCCAGTACCCACACCCAGTCTCCATTTTTATGTTTCATACGGAGCTCGCAGATGTAGCGTTCTGTTTCACCACGCCAGTGCTGCTCAAGTAATTTGTTGGAGTGCTTTAAATCATCTGGATGGACATGATTTGTTAAGGTATCAATGGTAATCGGGGCAAGTTCATCAGGCGTGTAACCAATAATTTTTGCCCAATGATCATTAATAACAACCGCTCCGCTTTGTACCTGCCAGTCCCAGATACCTGCAGCGGTACTGTCAATCACCATTTCCAGCTGAGCATTATTTTCTGCTATGCGATGCTGAGCTTTGATCAGATTCTGCTCATTATTATGACTTTCCTCCTGCAGCCAGATAGTTTGCCGGGTTGCCGTATAGATTCGCCAGGCACTGCTGATGACAATGGCAATAAATACCAGTATGGCAAACCAGATTAAAAGTCCAAGATGAGAACCTTCGAGGAAAAATGAGAGAGCCAGCGGGAGTAATGCCAGCAGCAGGAAAGTAAACACATTTTTCCATAAGAAAGATAAAGTGGTTACAGAACCGGCACTAATTCCAATTAAAATTATGGTGAGAAAAACCTGATGAGGAAGGTTATTTTCAGGGAACAAAAGGATTCCGGTTGAACCCCAGATGATACCGGCGGAGATAGTGCTCAGGTAAAACCATTTTTCCCACAGAACAATTTCATCTGGTGCCGGTGATTTTTTCTTAAATGAATAAGTCAGTAGTATTCTCAACAGGGTAATAAGGGCAAGACAGCCAGCCCATATGAATAATGCCTGATGCTCGATTACAGTCCATTGCCCAATAATTAACAGTGTTGCTGCGAATATGGTGGCAAGCGCTGCAAGCGGCATCGCATTGTACAGCATTGTAATCTGCTGAAAGCGGACTCTCTGCTCAATAGTATGTGATAACAGGGCATCCGATGTTTTTTCTGTCATAAGTGATTCACTCATGTTGTTGTAGATTTTCAGATGAAGTAGAGATATTTATTTAATCTTAGTCTCTGGTGGTGTCAGTTAATACAAAAATGTGATTGATGTAGAAATAGTTTGCTGTTATTTTATTAAATCACTTAATCTTCTATTTGCATTTCAGCTATTGGAGATAAAAGATGACGATCCATTGCATTCATGTTTTCTATTTTTTCTTCATTTAGATTATGATGTCTGAAACTGACGCTAATCTTTGCTTTGTTAAGCAAGTCAAGGGAGCTTATCAGGTTAGTATTAAGCTTAATCTGTTGTTTGTCTAAAAGGATAAAATCATCACCATGAACTCTGAAAATAAGACTGTCAGGGTTGTTTTCTTTAAGAATATCGGCAAACTCTCTAAGTAATTTATCACCTTTACTCCAGCCATAACGATTATTATAAGATGAAAAGTTATGTAAGTAGATAATGTGAATACAGCAATATTCCTGATTAAAACTATTGCGAGTTAAGATAATGTCAAGATAGTTTTTATTGTAGGTAGAAGAAATAACATCTTTAAAGAAATAAGAGAAGCGTTCTTTTTCTAATTCTGTTATAGGTAACTGAGAAGTGTCATTTTGTAATTCAATATTTTTTAAAACCTCAATTGCATTGTCAACGACATCAGGATGAAATTGTTTTCCACTGAGTGTCTTAATTTCATGTAATGCTTCTTCTAAGGATTTTCGACCTTTATAAACCCGGTTGGTTGTCATCGCATCAAATGCATCGGCAACAATCATAATACGTGCAAGGGGTAATATTTCGTCCCCTTTTTTACCATGAGGATAACCCATACCATCGTGGCGCTCATGATGTTCTAATACAATTTCAGCTAAATCGTTAAACATTGGTATTTTCTTTAATAAATTATGGCTTTCAATGACATGTTCCTGAATTAATTTATATTCTAATGAGTTGAGTTTTCCAGGGTTGAGAAGGATAGAGTCAGGAGTTGTGATCTTGCCAAGATCATGCAGTATGGCTGCTTGATACAATCGTTGATTATCACTATCGGAAAAGCCCATTGCCATGGCAATAAGAATGCTGTAACCAGCAACACGCTGACTATGATCACCGGTGTAGGCATCTCTGTCTTCAATCATGCTGACAATTGAATAGACCGTTTGCTTATAGTTCTCTACTTTTTCATCCTGAAGCTTTTTGTATTCCCTGGTTTTATCCAAAACAATTTGCTCAAGATTTTTTGTAACTATTCAGCATAAATTTAAAAAAAATTGAAAAAAAAAGCTTGACAGAAAAGTTATGTAATTTATTAAAACCGACATGTCTA
>JAHXHI010000347.1 GCA_025656775.1 gamma proteobacterium symbiont of Bathyaustriella thionipta | reverse complement strand
TCGGTTTTAATAAATTACATAACTTTTCTGTCAAGCTTTTTTTTTCAATTTTTTTTAAATTTTTTTTAAATTTATGCTGAATAGTTACCTTTATACTTTCATATAAATACGTCTTACTTAACGGCATTTTACCTGATAAGAATAATTATTTAATGACAATCAAACTACTGACTTTTGATTTAGACGATACGCTGTGGCCTTGTATGATCACTATCATGCGTACTGAAGAGCGGCTTCATCAGTGGTTTATCAAACATCACCCCGGTATTTCCAGTCAATATTCAATCAAACAATTACGCAAAAAACGCCAGCAATTAGCAAAAACACATCAGCATATTGCCCATGACTTAACTGCCCTGAGAAAAAAGTCCTTTTTAGAATTAGCAATAGAAATGAACTATTCACCTGAAAAAGAACAGCAGTTTATTCAAGATGCCTTTGAACTTTATGTCTTAGAACGAAATAAAGTCAGTTTATATGATGATGTCATTCCCACTTTGGAAATCTTAAACAGAGATTACCTGTTAGGCGCAGTCACAAACGGTAATGCCGATATTTATAAAATTGGTCTGGGACACTTATTTGAATTTTCCTGGTCTGCTGCAGATGCCGGTCAGCAAAAGCCCCACCCTGTTGTTTTTGACTCATTAATGAATAAGTACAATCTGCAAGCCAATGAAATCATTCATATTGGCGATGATCCCATCAGTGATATAAAAGGAGCACAACAATCCGGGATTCGTGCAATCTGGTTAAATCGTAACAATTTGCCCTGGCCCAAAGAACTTAATTCACCTTTCATAGAGATAAATCAATTAAATCAATTGCCAGCAATTATTAAGAGGCTATAATCAAAAGAATCAAACTCCCAAATATTAACAGAGGCTAAAGACTCAATGGCATATGTAATTACCTCCATTGCGAGTATTCTATTACTTATCAGCTTAATGCTTCTGATTTTTACTTCCACCATGAAAAATATACTTTTTTTCTTCTTTGCGCCACGCTGGATAAATGCAGTCATTGTCATACGCATGCTCATGGGATTTGTTATTATTGCCGCTGCACCGTTTACCGGTTTTCCTAATATGATGCTTTTTCTGGGTATTGCCGTTATCTTTCTGGGCATGACCATGCCTTTTTTCTCAGAGAGAAGTATTGATGAAATGGCACTGTGGTGGCAAGCACAATCCAACTGGATGCTGCGTCTTTATGCGCTGATTTTTGCCCCCATCTGGATGTTTTTTATCTTTGCATCACTGCCTGATCACACATTTTTGGAAGAAATTTTACAGCAGATTCTGCCTCACACTCATTAAATCACCGATTAAATCTTTAGGCAGATACCACTTTTTTCATACCCTTCTTGAGATTATCTGCAGTTAGTCTGCAATCGCTTAAAAACCATCTACAAGCCGTATTAATCCTGCTAAAATAATTGTTTTTGTATAAATAACCGGTCTGTCAATATGTCTGAAATTACATCATCAACTGCAAACACTCAACAGCAAGTCAAAAGCAAACGCTTTGCTCTGTTAGAATCTCAACTAAAAAAACGTATCCTGTTTCTCGATGGTGCGATGGGCACGATGATCCAGCAATACAATTTGGGTGAAGCAGATTATCGCGGTGAACGTTTTAAAGACTGGCCTTCTGATGTCAAAGGCAATAATGACCTGCTTTCTATTACCCAGCCGCAGATCATTAAGGCAATTCATAGTCAGTACCTTGAAGCAGGTGCCGACATTATTGAAACCAACACGTTTAGTTCAACCACCATTGCCATGGCTGACTATCATATGGAAGAGCTGGCATACGAGTTGAATGCAGCCTCTGCTCAGGTTGCCCGTGAAGCTGCCGATGAAGCGACAGAAAAAGACGGCCAGCCGCGTTTTGTTGCCGGGGTGCTTGGTCCCACCAACCGTACTGCCAGTATATCGCCTGATGTCAATGATCCCGGCTTTCGCAATGTCAGCTTTGATGAATTAGTTGATGCTTACTATGATGCGACTCGCGGTCTGGTCGATGGCGGCACTGATATTTTATTAATCGAAACCATCTTTGATACGCTCAATGCCAAAGCCGCCATTTTTGCCGTTAAAAAATATTTTGACGATCATGACATAGAATATCCCATCATGATCTCCGGTACCATTACCGATAAATCTGGTCGGACCTTATCAGGTCAGACCACTGAAGCCTTTTATAATGCCCTAAACCATGCACAACCAATCTCCATTGGTTTGAACTGTGCGCTGGGCGCCAATGATCTGCGCGCCTATATTGAAGATTTATCTAATATTGCCAGCTGTGCCGTATCTGCTCATCCTAATGCCGGTCTGCCTAATGAGTTGGGTGGTTATGATGAATCTCCTGAGCAAATGGCTGAACAACTTGAAGAATGGGCAGAATCCGGTTTTATTAATATCATTGGCGGCTGCTGTGGAACGTCACCGGACACCATTCGCGCCATAAAAGCAGCAATTCAAAAACATGCACCACGCACAATTCCTGAAAGTGCTTCTGGTAAAGAGAGGCAATGCCGTCTTTCCGGTCAGGAACCCTTTAATATCAATGATGACTCATTATTTATTAATGTCGGTGAACGTACCAATGTTACCGGTTCTGCCCGTTTTCTACGTCTGATTAAAGAAGAACATTATGAAGAAGCCATTTCAGTTGCCCAGCAGCAGGTCGAAAGCGGTGCGCAAATAATTGATATCAATATGGATGAAGCCATGCTTGACGGTGTGGCTGCCATGACCCGCTTCTTGAATCTCATTGCCGCCGAGCCAGAAATTGCCAAAGTCCCTGTCATGGTGGATTCCTCCAAATGGGAAGTTATTGAAGCGGGTTTAAAATGTATACAAGGTAAAGGTATTGTTAACTCCATCAGTCTTAAAGAAGGTGAAGAAACATTCATTCATCACGCACGACTGATACGACGCTACGGTGCAGCTGCGATTGTCATGGCCTTTGATGAAGATGGGCAGGCTGATACACAGGCGAGAAAAATTGAGATCTGTACGCGCTCTTATAAAATATTAACTGAACAGGCAGGCTTTCCACCTGAAGATATTATCTTCGATCCCAATATCTTTGCTGTAGCTACTGGTATTGATGAACATAATAATTATGGCGTGGACTTTATTGAAGCCACCCGCGTGATTAAACAGACACTACCCTATGCTAAAGTCTCGGGTGGTGTATCGAATGTGTCTTTTTCTTTTCGCGGTAATAACCCGGTTCGTGAAGCCATTCATGCCGTGTTTTTATACCATGCCATTCAGGCTGGTATGGATATGGGTATTGTTAATGCCGGCCAGCTGGCTATCTATGATGACATTCCCGCAGAACTGAGAGATAAAGTTGAAGATGTGGTGCTTAACAGAAATGTCGATGCCACCGATGCTTTATTGGAGATTGCCGAAGCCTATCGCAGTGAAACCATTGGCGGCGGTAATACACCTAAGAAAGATGACTCATGGCGCAAACTGGATGTCGGGGCACGCTTAAGTCATGCGCTGGTCAAAGGTATTACCGAATTCATTGATGAAGATACCGAAGAAGCCCGCCTGCAATTTGATGAGCCCATACAGGTTATTGAAGGCCCCTTGATGGATGGTATGAATACCGTGGGTGATTTATTCGGCAGCGGCAAAATGTTTCTGCCACAGGTGGTTAAATCTGCCCGGGTGATGAAAAAAGCCGTTGCCTGGCTCATGCCGTTCATTGATGCTCAAAAAGAAGCCGCTGCAGAAGATGGTCAGTCTGTCATCTCTAATAATGGCAAGATTTTAATGGCGACAGTTAAAGGTGATGTGCATGATATCGGCAAGAATATTGTGGGTGTAGTCCTGCAGTGTAATAATTTTGAAGTCATTGATATGGGCGTTATGGTGCCTGCTGAAGAGATACTAAAAACAGCAAAAGAACAAAATTGTGACATCATTGGTTTATCCGGTCTGGTCACTCCCTCACTGGATGAAATGGTGCATATTGCTAAAGAAATGCAGCGTCAGGGATTCAGTATTCCTGTTATTTTAGGTGGGGCCACAACCTCCAGCATCCATACTGCCGTTAAAATTGAACCTGAGTATAATCACCCTGTAGTTCATGTAGCAGATGCATCACGTGCAGTAGGTGTTAGTCAGAGTCTGCTGTCGGATAAATTAAAAACTGATTTTGTAAAATCAGTCTCTGACGAATATCAGGCCATTCGTGATGCCAGAGCAAACAAAGGCAGTAAAACCAACCAGATATCTATTGCCCAGGCAAGAGAAAACAAACTGCCGATAAACTGGTCTGATGATAATGCAGCCCATCCGGTAAAACCCATGTTTTTAGGCAGCAAAGTGTTCACTGATTACCCATTAGCTGATTTAAAAGAACGCATAGACTGGGGGCCCTTTTTCCAGACATGGGAACTAAAAGGCCGCTTCCCCGCTATTTTAGACAATGAAACCTATGGTGCAGAAGCCCGTAAAGTCTATCAGGATGCGACTGACATGCTGGATATCATTATCAATGAGAAATGGCTTAAAGCCAGTGCTATTATCGGTTTTTATCCGGCTAACAGCATCAATAATGATGACATCGAACTTTATCAGGATGACGCACGTACCGAAGTTATAGAAACATTCCACTTCCTGCGTCAACAAATGAAAAAACCTCAGGGCAAATACAATCAGTGTCTGGCTGATAATATCGCGCCTAAAGACTCTGGTGTCAAAGATTATATCGGCGCATTTGCTGTCACTACTGGAATTGGAATAGAAACCAAACTGGCTGAATTTGAAAAAGATCATGATGATTATCAGTCAATTATGCTCAAAGCACTGGCCGACAGATTAGCCGAAGCCTTTGCCGAAAAAATGCATGAACTGGTACGTAAAGAATATTGGGGCTATGCCAGTGATGAACAATTAGATAATGAGGCTTTAATCACAGAACAATATCAGGGAATTCGTCCAGCCCCTGGCTATCCCGCCTGTCCTGACCATACAGAAAAGGCAACATTATGGAAGTTAATGGATGTTAAAGACAAGACAGGCATTGAACTGACAAGCAGTTATGCCATGATGCCGGCAGCCGCCGTTTCTGGTCTGTACTTCTCTCATCCTCAGGCCCGTTATTTTGGAACGGGTAAAATCCATAAGGATCAGGTTGAAAACTATGCCCAGCGTAAATGCATATCAATAGAAGAAGCTGAACGCTGGTTATCGCCCGTTCTCAGTTATTAAACGCGAGCGAATAAAGGCAGATATTATTAACAAATTTTTATGTATACAACCCCATGTGCAGCTGGTGATTAATACATTAATAATAATATTTGCTACACAATAACCTATGCTAAACAATATCAAAAAATCTAAAGAATTTGGCTGGACTGTGAAAAATAAGGTGCCATCAAATTCAGGAACGATACACAAAGAGACACTGGCAAGTTCAAAAGGAAGAAAAACTTCTACATTGATAAAAATATACCCAAACGCTGCCAGCAATTATCAACAAAAAGTTATACGCATACAGATATTATCAATATAACGCAAACAGCCTAATCCAATAGCTGTCCCGATCTTGATTATTCCCTGCTAACCCTTAAACTAAAGTAAAGCGTAACTATTCAGCATAAATTTAAAAAAATTGAAAAAAAAAGCTTGACAGAAAAGTTATGTAATTTATTAAAACCGACATGTCTATGCAGTA
>JAHXHI010000189.1 GCA_025656775.1 gamma proteobacterium symbiont of Bathyaustriella thionipta | reverse complement strand
GGTGTAAGTTCAAGTCTTGCATTGGAATTGTTATTTGATAAAAAGTTACCTGATTTTATCTGAGATTAAAAATCATGCTGAATAGTTACTACAAATTTAACCTTTTTAGTACTTAGAGAGAGTATCTGGCCTGCTTGACCAGATACTCATTAAAAACAAATTATTTGTTACATAGAAGCCTGTTTACAACAAAAATTATTCACCTTTAGCCGTTAGCTGAGGTGCATTTTCAGAAGCATTTAAGGCGGAGTTTTTATCTTTCAGCTCAGCTAATAAGGCATCCATTCCTTTTTGCGAAATGATTTGTTTAAAGCTGGAGCGATAGGTTGTCACCAGACTGATGCCTTCAATACTCACATCATAGACTTGCCACTGGCCACTTTTACCAAAATATAAATCATAATTTACTTTTACCGGCTCTGCACCACTGGGGGGAATTACCTGTGAACGTACTGTTGCATACTTATCCTGCCGTTTTCCTCGAAAAGGCTTAAACTGGATAATATCTTCTTTTAAGTCATTCTTATCCAAAAATTGAATTAAAGCCTTAGAATAAAATTTAACCACCAGAGTCTGAAACTCTGCAATAAATTCCTGTTGTTGTGCCGCAGTGGCTTTACGCCAGTTTTTACCTAACACCCAGCGAGACATCAATGGAAAGTTTATTTTCGGCACCAGATTATCATTAATTAACTGATGAGCCACTTCAGGATCGGCTTTAATAGCATCTGAATTTGCCATAAATGCTTTAATCATCAGTGCCGATGTTTCTTCCATCAGTCGTTGTGGCTCATAAAGCGCTTCTGCATAACTGATTGACAAGAGCAGCATATTAATCATGATCATTTGTAAACAAACCAGCGCGCTACGCCTGAATAAATTAAACATATATATTCCTAAAATTAACCCTGTTTTATTGTGTTGGTGTATCGCTCAAAAATAAAGAAATAACCATTTTCAAATCACGCTGTTATACATTAACTCAAGCGTTATGAACCTATTATGAACCTGACTTTAAACCGCTCATTTAAGGCAAAGATTCATTATCAACTAAAGAATCAAAGTATCAGCGCCTGGTTTTCAAATCTTATTCATACAAAGCCTTGTATTTTCTAATAAAGAGGCCACATAAACAAGTTAAAAAGAGTATAATTATTAACTTTATTAATTTTTAAGACTAACAATTTTAGTCACACTGGATAACCCTTGATAAAAGCGAACGTGACAAAGAAACCTGAATTACTGCTCCCTGCAGGCACCTTAAAAAATATGCGCTACGCCTATGCCTTTGGTGCGGATGCAGTTTATGCCGGTCAGCCGCGTTATAGCTTGCGTGCCAGAAATAATGATTTTACCTATGAAAATATAGAAACAGGTATTAATGAGGCCCATGAACAGGGCAAGAAATTTTTCCTGGCATCAAATGTTATTCCTCATAATTCCAAGATAAAAACTTATCTGGACGATATTGCACCGATCATCGACTTGCAGCCAGATGCCTTAATTATGGCTGATCCCGGACTGATTATGATGGTTAAGGAGCATTGGCCGGAGACCACTATTCACCTGTCCGTTCAAGCCAATACCGTTAACTATGCCGCCGTTAAATTCTGGCAGTCTGCAGGGGTTGAGCGAGTCATTTTGTCACGTGAGCTGTCGTTAGATGAAATTGAAGAAATTCGTCAACAATGCCCTGATATGGAACTGGAAGTCTTTGTTCACGGTGCATTATGCATCGCCTACTCTGGCCGTTGTCTCCTTTCAGGCTATTTTAATCACCGTGATCCTAATCAGGGCACCTGTACCAATGCCTGTCGCTGGGAATATAAAGTGCATGATGCTGAAGAAAATATCACTGGCGATATTGAAAAAATTCAGCCCGAACCACAAAAAATTAATTTTGACCCCTTTGCAGCAATGAACTCCCCCGAAGCCTTTCCTGATGACAGTAAAATGCAGCGCCATCCTGAGGCTGATAAAACCTATCTGATTGAGGAAGCCGAGCGTCCGGGTGAGTATATGCCTATTCTCGAGGACGAAAACGGCACCTATATCATGAACTCTAAAGACTTACGGGCTTTGGAACATGTTGAGCGGCTCATGCAGATTGGTGTCGATTCACTAAAAATTGAAGGTCGTACCAAATCACATTATTATGCGGCACGAACAGCTCAGGTTTATCGTCAGGCAATTGATTCACTGGCCAGAGGCGAGGCCTTTGATATGGAGCTTTATGCCGATCTGAATAGTCTGGCCAATCGAGGTTATACTGATGGCTTTTACCAACGTCATCATACCCACGATTACCAGAACTATATGGATAACCATTCACGTAGTAAAAGCCAGCAGTTTGTTGGTGAAATTCTTGACTATAATGCCAGTGAACAAACAGCACTGGTTGATGTAAAGAATCGCTTTGCGGTAGGTGATACTCTGGAACTGATATTACCTGAAGGCAATAAAACGTTTACTCTGGAAGCCATTACCAGTAAAAAAGGCGAGGCAATGAATGTCGCACCCGGCAGTGGACATATTGTTACAATTCCTCTACCCTTCAAGGCTGATAACTTTAGCCTGATTGCACGAAATTTCTAATAGATAATACATCGATCAGCACACTTTAAGCAGGAGAATACTTTGAACACCTCAAGCGTCTATCCATTTACTCGAAAACGCCGCATGCGTCGTGATGATTTTTCCAGACGTTTGATGCGTGAGTCTCACTTAAGTGTTGATGATTTAATTTATCCCATGTTTGTATTAGAAGGTAAAGGGCAGCGAGAAGCAATTCCTTCCATGCCGGGGGTCGAACGTGTCAGTATCGATCAATTATTAAACGAAGCCAAAGAACTGGTTACTTTAGGTGTTCCGGCAGTCGCCCTCTTTCCGGTCACACCACAGAGTGCTAAATCCGATGACGCTAAAGAAGCCTACAATCCTGATGGTCTGGCACAGCGAGCGGTAAAAGCACTCAAAGATGCTTACCCTGATCTTGGGGTTATCACCGATGTGGCACTGGATCCTTTTACTTCTCATGGACAAGATGGACTGATTGATCAATCCGGCTATGTTTTAAATGATGAAACCGTTGAAGTATTAATCAAACAAGCGTTGTCCCATGCCGAAGCAGGTGCTGATGTGGTTGCCCCATCCGATATGATGGATGGTCGAATTGGTGAAATTCGTGATGCTCTGGAAGAAAACAATTATATTTATACTCGAATTCTGGCTTATTCAGCCAAATATGCTTCCAGCTTCTACGGCCCTTTCCGGGATGCCGTAGGCTCTGCCGCAAACCTGGGTAAAGCAGACAAAAGTACCTACCAGATGGATCCCGGTAATAGTGATGAGGCCTTAATCGAAGTGGCTATGGATATCGAAGAAGGCGCTGATATGGTGATGGTTAAACCAGGCATGCCTTATCTGGATATTGTACGCCGTGTAAAACAGGAATTTGGTGTACCCACCTATGCCTATCAGATCAGTGGTGAATACGCAATGCTGATGGCCGCCATACAAAATGGCTGGCTGGATGAGCGCAAAGTCATTCTTGAATCATTATTATGTTTTAAACGTGCCGGTGCCGATGGCATTTTAACTTATTTTGGCAAACAGGTTGCCCAGTGGTTAAATGAATAAAGGGCTGAATGAATAAACCATGATAGATACCAATAAAGAGTGATATAAAATGCATATTATAGCGAGTCTAATTTATTTTTTACTGTTTATCGTGCTTGCCTTTATCGCCATGTTTTTAGGTGGTGTTACAGGCGTGGCAGGCACCTTCTATTTAATGGTTGAACCCGGTGATATTGAAAAGAACCTGAACACTGCAATAGCAGTTCTGGTATCACTTTGGATATTAATCATTATGTTGCGTCAGCAAAATAAAAAAGTCATTAAGCGCAAGAAACAGTTAAAGCTGGATGCCGCTGAAAAGGAAGCCTGAATGAGCGATATTTTTGATTTTGATAAACCTGCACTCTATGCCGTGATGGGCAACCCCATAAACCATAGTAAATCACCACAAATTCATACCGCTTTCGCTTTACAAACTGACCAAAAGCTTGAATACAGTGCCATTCATGTGGATGTTGGCGGTTTTGCTCAGGCAGTCAGTCATTTTCAGGGGCATGGCGGTAAAGGTCTCAATGTGACAGTACCCTTTAAACTGGATGCCTGGAAGCTATCAGATACACTGACCGAGCGTGCTAAAACAGCAGGTGCTGTGAATACCCTGATTCTTACTGATGAAGGTTTGATTGAAGGTGATAATACCGATGGTGTGGGACTGGTCAATGATATTATTGAGCACCTGGGCTGGACGATTGCGCAAAAGAAAGTGTTAATTCTTGGTGCTGGTGGTGCATCAAGAGGGGTAATCGGTCCGATTTTAGAGCAAAAGCCCTATAGTCTCACCATTGCTAATCGTACAGCAGTGAAAGCAACCGAGTTAGCCAGCCTGTTTACTGATATAAAAAGCACCGATACTCACCCGGTGACTGGCGGTGGCTATGACAGCTTAAATGGCAAACAATTTGATTTAGTCATTAATGCCACTGCCGCCAGCCTTAAAGGTGAAGTGCCTCCCCTTCCTGACGAACTTGTCAGCTCGGAGGGGTGTTGTTATGACATGATGTATGCTGCCCGGCCAACCGCTTTTATGGAATGGGCATCTCAGCATGGAGTCAGCAATATCAGCGACGGCTTAGGTATGCTGGTCGGGCAGGCAGCCGAGTCATTTAACATTTGGCGCGGTGTAAAACCAGAGGTTAAAGAAGTGATTGATTCAATCAGAAATTCAATGTAATTTTACCTTCACTTCTACAAAAAAACATCAACACGTAAGATAAACCCTACCTTTTTTTGAAAAATACTTTTATACTGCCCTGATGAGTACAAGAAAGATTACAGTATCACAACTGTGCATTGGTATGTTCATCCATGAGCTAGATGTACCTTGGATGAAAAGTCCTTTTTTACGTCATCGTCGAAAAATAAAAACCGATAATGATGTTGCCTTATTAAAACAGGCTGGTGTAAAAACATTAACCATTGATTTGTCCCGCGGCTTAGATATTCAGACAGTCCCCCCTCTAAAGGAACACACAAGCTCCAATACTGCTTCTGATATTGATGAGTCTTCAACTTTAACAGATAAAGAGTCTTCAACTTTAGCCGATAAAGCGTCATTACCTGACCAGCCTGTGGTAAAAAATAAAGCAGCAGTACCTCTGGTGAAAGAATTAAAAGCGGCTAAAGTATTACAGGGTAAAATTTGTACATTAGTTAATCAACTCAGTTCATTAGTTCAACAGGGCCGGCCAATATCTGCTGCCAGCATCAGTCCGATTATTCAGGATTCAGTTGAAAGCATCAGCCGTAACGATCAGGCATTATTAACACTTTTACACCTGCATCGACAAGATTTAAAGCTAAGTGATCACGCTTTTGGTGTATTTGCTCTAATACTTCCTTTAGCAATAAAACTGGAGTGCAGCAAAAAAGAAATTAATGAACTGGGTATGGCGGCCTTATTACATGACATTGGCTGGGTACGTTTACCCATGCATTTACTGGATAAAAAAAGCCTTATAGCATTGCAGAAAAACAATTAACCCAACAACATATGTAACTATTCAGCATGATTTTTAATCTCAGATAAAATCAGGTAACTTTTTATCAAATAACAATTCCAATGCAAGACTTGAACTTACA
>JAHXHI010000081.1 GCA_025656775.1 gamma proteobacterium symbiont of Bathyaustriella thionipta | reverse complement strand
TAAAACTGGCTGCATGACAGCAGAAATGATGATGGATATTATATATCTTATTTTTTAATTGTGTTGTCTTGACAGTGGGGTCCACTATATGCCTGTCCTGGCAAAACCAGATTAATATACTCACTGGTAATTTGTAATAATTGATCGGGTTCAACAATATACGAAAGCGTGATTAAAATCAGGGAAAACAAGGGAATGATTGACAGTAGCGTATAATAAGCGACTGCTCCTGACAATAATATGCCTTGATTAGCCTGAAAGCTTCTGATCACCTGTTTGATAAAACAGAACGGATTGTGCAGAATCTTTTTCCCGGGACTTTGCCATTGTTTCATCATTGATTTATAAAACTCTGTTCATGGTTCAGGATATCCTTTTTTTTCAATCAACAGGATTAGTAAAAGTTCTTTTCGCATCACTAATATCCAGGCATAATATTTCTGCTTATAATTTAGCAGCAATCAGGCACTGTCGGGTGGAATATGCCACTAATCATCAGGCAACTTTATTTTTCATCAGCCGATAATATCAAGAATCTAATAGAATTGTTATAAGAACTTTGAAAAGGGGAAGGGAGTTCAAATTATTATAGTGTAGACGGTAAAAAGGCCCGAAAAAACGGACCTTCTTATACCATACAAAAACTATGGGTTAAATGTATTATTAAATAGTAATATTAAATAGCAAAGCAAAAGCCATAAGACCGATTAATGCAGCACCTGTTAAGGTGATTATTTTTACGATATTAAGCGTAGTTTCAGTTGTCATTGTAAGCATCCTTTCTGGATATATTTAAGATATTATTTTTTTATTATGTGTACAATTAAAATGTACAAGTCGATAGAACAGTCTTTTTCAAATTAAAAAAGCCCTGCAAACAGTTGTTATGCAAGGCTTTTAATATTTGGCTCCCCAAGCATGATTCGAACATGCGACCAAGTGATTAACAGTCACCTACTCTACCGCTGAGCTATTGGGGAATTGTTTGTCGCTCTTAACTAAAGCAACGATGCATATTCTATGCATTTTGATTTTAATGTCAAGAAACATTTTTAATTAATTTCATATATTTGGCTACCCCTAAAATATTATCAATGATTTAGCCACAGATGAGTGCTTTCCCACTGCCGCTCTTCGTATTAATTCGGACCCGACCTGTACGGGAAATAATAATACTTTGGGCAAGTTTTTCATTCGAATGGTTGCATAGTGTAAATGTACCATTAGCACTGCCATGACCATCAGGGTAATAACGAAAATAATTATTAGAACCAAAGCCTCTATAGTCAAGGAAAATGTGACTTGGTAGTGACTGCTGGCTATAAATAACACGTTCTTCATCATTTACCTTTTTATTATTATCATTATCTGTAAAAATAAGCCAGCCATCATCCCATGATGATTGGGTAATACAGTGTTTACCATCAACACTTTTACATAACAGCACATGATGATTGGTATTAATTGCTTCATTGCGAGCAACGTTTAAATGCTTGAATAATGTATGTAATACCGATGTTTGTTGGTTATGGGCAAGCATATGAGAAAATGATGGAATCGCTAATGAAAAAAGAATGCCGGCAATCGTGATGGTAATTATTAGTTCAATAAGTGTAAATCCATGAAATTGTTTTATTTGATATGCTATCATCAGTTGAAAATCCTTTTCATTGTGAGTATCTAGAAGTGAAAATCAGTTTATATTGATTGGTTCATTTTTAACGAGAGGATTATTCGCAATAAATTGTCAGAAAATAGATTCGCTTTATGTCAGCAAAAGATGACATAGTGTGCTTTACTGCTAACAGTGACCAGGATAAATTTGTACAAAATTCCGTGTAACTTAATATTGTAACTTGAGAGGAAAAATGAGTAGTTCGGACCATTCTAAAAAAACATCATTATCTCAAATAACAAATAATCAAAATAATGATACGGAATTAAGAGCTCAGTTTAATCGCCTGTTAAATAATGCTCATGAAAATCAACACAAATTAAAACGCTTTGAAAAAATTGAATTTGAATTAATGTCGGCAGAGTCGATTGAACAATTACTGTCAATTTTACGTGATCAGTATGTTGGTTTATTTAAGCTCGATGCCTGTTCTTTACTTCTTGAAGATGCTGACTTATCACTGCGGCGTTTAATACCAGAATCACTTCGTGAAGGTGAAAATAATCAATTTTTAACCTTGTTGAATTTTCCCGTTGAACTGGAAAAACTGAATTATCTACCGACTAAAATCACTACCGGCGTTTATCAACTAGCAAAACACCAATGGTTAATGGATAAACCTGATATCGAATCAATTGCAGTATTGCCCCTTATTCGACGTGGTAAGACCATTGGTGTTTTTTGTTGCGGTAGTTACGATCGGAATCGATTTAAGCCTCATCAAGCCAGTGATTTTTTACAAAGACTCTCTTTTATTATGGCTGTGTGCATTGAAAATGCACTGAACCTGGAACGCTTAAAATTAAGTTCAATGACAGATGCACTGACTCAGGTACATAACAGACGTTTTTTTGATGAGCGGTTACCTGAGGAATTAGCCCGGCATGATCGTTCATTGAATGCCGTATCATGCCTCTTTCTTGATATTGACCATTTTAAATCGGTTAATGACACCTATGGTCATGGTGTCGGAGACGATGTCTTACGACAAGTGGCACAAAGAGTACAAACCGTATTGCGTTCACAGGATGTGTTAGCGCGTTATGGCGGCGAAGAATTTGCAGTGTTACTTCCGGATACCGGTAATGATGAAGCCATGATGGTCGCTCAGCGGATCATTACAGCAGTTAATAAAAACCGTATTGTTATTGATAAAAATGTGATTCTGACGATTACAATTTCAGCAGGTGTTTCAACATTGATGACTGATGATACTATTAATGATATAAAAGAACTTGGAATGAAATTGCTTTCAACCGCAGATCAAGCTTTATATGATGCCAAAGAGCAGGGACGAAATCGTGCTATTAATGCAGGCTTGTTAGCCTTAACTGAGCGTGTTGAATGGTCACAAAAATTTCAATATTAAATTTTTTTACTTTGGAAATATATTAATGCAGCTTAGAGAAACTATAACTAATCGGAAATCAACGCGTGCTTTTTTAGATAAACCCGTTGAATCAGAAAAAATTCAAAGCATACTTGATTTAGCTCGTCATGCGCCTTCGGGAGTAAATACCCAACCCTGGCAAGTTGCTGTTGTTCAAGGTGAAACAAAAAAAATATTGGAAGAACAATTAGAGCAGGCATTTCGTTCTGGTACTAAAGCCAGTCTGGATTATCAATATTATCCAAAAAAATGGGAAGAACCTTTCAAAAGTCGACGTAAAGCTTGTGGCTTAAAAATGTACTCAACTTTGAATATCAGTCGAGAAGATAAAGAGCGACAACTTGATCAATGGGCGGCAAACTATCGGGCCTTTGATGCACCCGTGGCCTTGTTTTTCTTTCTGAATGAGCTGGCAGAGCAGGGCTCTTACCTTGATTATGGTATGTTTTTGCAGTCTGTCATGCTGGCTGCAGTGGATCAGGGATTAGCAACTTGCCCACAGGCGGCATTGGCTTAATATCCTCAAATTGTAAAAACAGTATTAGATCAAGACAGTCGTTCAGTGTTGCTTTGCGGCATGGCATTGGGGTATGAAGATAAAGATGCTTTAGTTAATAGTTATCGTACTGATCGTGAAGATTATATAAATTTTACCCGTTTTTATGATTAACTTTATCAATAATTTTACTTTTAGCGATAATTAATCACTCTGTTAGCAGGAAATGAGTAGAAAATATGCTAAATTAAAGTGCATGGTTCCTTCCTTTTGTTTGGAAAATTATGAAAGCGATGAAAGTGATTAAAGTTAAGTAAAACATGTTGATGAAACAATGACTCAAGTACAGACAGACAATGCCTATTCGGTTGATGTGTTAATGCAGCAGGCTCGACAGTTAACCGCAAATTACCGTCGTGCCACAGGTAAAACTCTGGCCGGCGTGAGTGGAGAAATTTCAGTTTATGATGCAACCCGTTTATTGCATTTGGCTGCAGTACCGGATCAAATTGGCTATGATGCAATTGGTACAGAACAATCGGGCGATCTTCATCATGATAAAATTCAGATAAAGGGACGTACAATTTTTAGTGATTCTAAAAATGCTCATCGCATTGGCCAGCTAAAGATGGAACAAGACTGGGACAGTGTGGTTCTGGTGTTATTAAATGATGATTATGAGCCTTTTGAAATCTATGAAATCGATCGCGCGACACTCACTGATAATGTGATCGACAAGCAAAGCAAAAAAGCAAAAAAAGGGGCTATGACCGTTGCTCGTTTTAAAAAAATAGCAACTTTAGCCTGGAGTAAAGAATGGTTGAATGCTGAGGAACAAGCGAGTTAGCTGATCGCTACTCCAGGCTCAAGTCGTTACTTAGCATCGATTTACTGATATTAATAAATGATACATGATCTGACAAGCATCTTCTCTTGTGATGGTTTGCTTTCTCAACACCTTGCCCATTATGCACCTCGTCAGGCACAGTTGCTCATGGCTGAAAAAGTGGCACAATTATTACAGCATCACGCTCAGAATGACAGAAACATTTTACTGTGTGAAGCGGGTACTGGTACAGGTAAAACATTTGCCTATCTGGTACCTGTGATCTTATCTTCAAAACAGACCATTATCAGTACCGGGACAAAAAACCTTCAAGACCAGCTCTACCGTAAAGACTTACCCGTCATTGCTTCAATTCTAGAGCCCTTAAGTCAACGAAAATTAAGCTATAGTCTTCTCAAAGGGCGCAGTAATTATATCTGCTTGTATCGCCTGGAAAAAGCACGTCAAGACGCATGGTATGATGAACCGACACAAGCAGCGCTGCAAATAATAAAAATGCATTTAAGGCAAACCGAATTTGCTGATATTTCTGAATTTGGTCAGCTAAAAGAGCAGTCGTCCGTTTGGCCGATAGTGACATCTACGGCTGATAACTGCCTTGGCAGTCATTGTCCTGTTCATGATGATTGTTATGTATTAAAGGCCAGAGAGAAGGCTTTTCAAGCAGATATTGTGATTGTCAATCATCACCTGCTGATGGCAGATATGAAGTTAAAAACAGACACTTTAGGTGAGTTATTACCCCCCGCACAAACCTATATTATTGATGAAGCCCATCAATTACCTGAAACTGCCTCACGCTTTTTTTCACGTCAAGTTTCTATCAGACAAATCAAAGATTTACTCAGGGATACTCGACGTTTAATTATCAAGTCACCAGCACCTGCAACACAGTTTACAGCGCTTAATGATGAGCTTAGAAGAATTTTGGATGATTTAATTCTGGTTATTAAACGCTACAAACAGCGTGGCAGCTGGTCAGAAATCAGTTTATCAGTTAAACCCTTATGCGATGAAGTCCAATATGGTTTAAGGAAGCTGGTAAAATTTCTTGAAGCAATGTCGGGCAGTAGTGCTGAACTGGAAAATTGTTTTAATCGCAGTGAGCAATTATTAATTATTTTTTCAGAACTGACACAAAGCACACCGCCTGCCATGATCCACTGGTTTGAATATACACATAATTCTTTTACTATTCATTTAACCCCCTTATCAATTGGTGATGAATTTAAACTGCAGCTTGATTCAACCACAGCGAAATGGATTTTTACCTCGGCAACACTGGCAGTGAACAGCCCTGAGCAAGCTGATAGCCATGAGCAAAATGATAGCCATGAGCAAAATGA
>JAHXHI010000169.1 GCA_025656775.1 gamma proteobacterium symbiont of Bathyaustriella thionipta | reverse complement strand
AATGTCCCCCAACCTGCGGGTTATCTGGTACATTTAATACCTTGGCCAGTTTGCTGATAATAATACCGTCAAGGCCGCTCCATACGGGCTTTTCTTCAAGTAAAAGCTTTTTCGACATATTGGATGTGACGGCAAAGCCAAGTCCTTCACTGCCTCCTGAGTGGGAAATAATATGGCTTACAATGGCAATGACTTCACCTTTTTCATTGAACATAGGGCCGCCAGAGTTTCCCCGATTAATCGCGGCATCTGTTTGTAACAACTCAGTTTGAGACAACTCAGAGTCAATTTCTCCAGGTTTATATCGGGCACTGATTATTCCCTTGCTCACGGTATGACTATAACCGTAGGGTGCGCCAATAATAAAAATATCATCGCCCACCAATGCATTGTCAGAATTACCAAGCGGAGTAACCTGCATGTTTTCAGGTAAGTGGTTAAGTTGTATTAAGGCGACATCAGCGTGACTGACAGATGAAAGCACACGAGCAGGTATCATATCACCATTTAAAAATCCCACATTAATCGTATCAGCAGAATGAACCAGGTGAGAGGCAGTCATAATTTTTCCGTCATTGCTGATAACGACGCCTGAGCCGACATTCTTTTTGATTAAACTTTTATTGATCTTATGTTGTATATTGAGCTTTTTATTTTCAATATGGATGACCACCACCGTTGGATTAATCTGCTTAAAAATAGTATGCAGTGAATGGGCAAAACTGAAAGTGGGCAGCATGAGGAGTATAAGAATTCTGAGTGTCATAATTTAAATCTATTTTTTAATGAGTAAGTCGTTTAAGGGTTTGGTAGAACTAAAGAACCAGTTTAGCACACAAAATCTGACTAAGCAGGCTGTTGTTTAAGAGCCCAGTTAACATGCTCCTTAACTAATTCAGAAGGGTGTTGTTGTCTGAATTTTAAAGCGTTGATAATAGCCTCTGTTTCTTCGATGCTGAGTTTCGTATGATTTGACAGCTGATTACCCAAAGCCACTGCAATATTTCTTAGCCAGGATTCATGACCAATACGTCGAATAGCAGTGCCTTCTGTGTGGCTTAAGAACTCAGACTCGCTCCAAAGAAAAAGATCTATTAATTCAGGGCTGGCAAGATCGCCACGAGCAAAATAATCGGTTTCGACTGTTTGTTGTGAAAATCGGTTCCAGGGGCAAAATAACTGGCAGTCATCACAGCCGTATATCCGGTTTCCCATTAATGGACGCAGTTCCTCTGGTATGGAGTGATGCGCTTCAATGGTTAGATAGGAAATACATAATCGTGAGTCGACCACATAAGGTTTAACAATTGCCTGGGTGGGGCAGGCTTTGATGCATTGATTGCAAGTGCCGCAATGATTAATCGCGGGGGTATCAAGTGGCAGAGGTAAATTGGTAAAAATTTCACCCAGAAAAAACCACGAACCGGTTTTTTCCTGCAATACATTGGAATGTTTGCCAATCCAGCCGATTCCTGCTTTTTCGGCCAGTGGTTTTTCCAATACCGGCGCACTGTCAGTAAAGACACGATAGCCAAATGAACCTATTTTTTGTTCCAGTTTTTTGGCTAAGGTTTGCAGACACTTTCTGACGACTTTATGATAATCTCTACCCAGACTATAGCGCGCAATATAGCCTTTGTTTGTTTGTTTCAGTAACGAGATTGCCTGTTCCGGATCCTCTGGAAAATAATCCATACGTACAGAAATAATGCTTATTGTCCCTGTTTCTAATTCGGCAGGACGAGTACGCTTACTCCCATGACGCGACATATATTCCATATCGCCATGCATTTGTTCAGCAATCCACTGATTAAATCGTTGTTCAGCAATTGTTAAGTCGGTATCGGTTATACCTACAGCTTGAAAACCCAGATCTTTGCCCCATTGTTTAATTTCTTTAACCAGATCGCAAAGTTCAGATTCACTGAGGGAATTATGGCTATTATTTTCTTGGCTCATTCAATACAATAGGTTTTTTGGGTTAAATAATAAATTAGTGGCTCTTTATGTCAGAAAGCTATCATAACAGTAATTTACATCATCAACGGCAAATAATAAATGAAGAGGCCATGACAGAGTTAGGGGCTGCTCTGGCAAAATGGATCAAATTAGGTACGATTGTTTATCTGGCTGGCGATCTTGGTGCAGGGAAAACAACGCTGGTTAGAGGGTTTTTGAGGGCTTTTGGACATCATGGTGCTGTTAAAAGTCCCACATTCACAGTAGTAGAACCGTATTCACTTGATAATAATATGTTTTATAATTACAATAAGTTAGAGGTTAATCTTAAACTAAAAAGTGATAATGAACTTTTAACTGATTTTATCAAGGTTTATCACTTTGATCTCTATCGATTAGAAGACCCTGAAGAATTAGAATATATAGGAATTCGGGATTATTTAGATGGTCAGGCAATTGCGTTAATTGAGTGGCCGGAAAAGGGTGAAGGCGTGTTACCGGGGGCTGATTTGATTATCAAAATAGTTCATCAAAATAAGGGAAGAGAAATTGAACTATTACCTCAATCTGAGAATGGATCACTCATTGTTTCCAGGTTAATAGCCAATACTGAAAACTAATACAAACCCAGGTTTTTTGATAACTATCGATACAAAATAATGAAAACTATGATGCGATTTCCTTTTGAACGTTTTATTTTAATAGCATTTGCTTTATTGCTTAATGCAGAATTTGCAATGGCTTCAATTGCCCAGATTAATGGGGTACGTATGTGGGCTTCACCCGAGTCTACTCGCCTGGTGATTGATTTATCGAAATCGGCAGGGCATCGCCTGAGCAGCTTATCCAATCCAGAACGTGTTGTCATTGATATTGATAAAGCTAAATTAAAAGGACCTGTTACTGGGTTAAACTATGATTTAGGTGCCATTTCTGATATTCGCAGTGCCAATAAAAAACAAAATAAAGTTCGTCTGGTTCTGGATCTCAAACATAAAATTCATCCTAAAAGCTTTTTACTTAAACCCAATGCCAAATATGGTTATCGTCTGGTTATTGATTTAGAAAAAGTATCCAATAACACGCGATCCAGTTCCCCTAAAATAGTAAAAAGTGTCAATTCTTCTCAAAAACGTGATCTGATTGTGGCGATTGACGCGGGTCATGGTGGTGATGATCCCGGTGCCAGAGGCCCAAGAGGCACTAAAGAAAAACATGTTGTTTTGGCAATTGCTCGAAAATTAAGAGATAAGGTCAATAAAAAACCGGGTATGAAAGCCGTTATGATCCGTAATGGTGATTATTATATTAGTTTACGGGGTCGTACTAAAAAGGCCCGAAAACTAAATGCTGATATCTTTATATCAATTCATGCAGATGCCTTTAAAAATCCTAAAGCACATGGCTCATCGGTGTTTATTTTATCTTCAAGAGGTGCCACCAGTGAGGCGGCAAAGTGGTTGGCGAAGAAGGAAAATGAAGCGGATTTAGTGGGTGGTGTCAGTCTTGACGATAAAGATGATATGCTGGCAAAAATGCTTCTGGATCTATCACAGACGGCAAGTATTGAAGCCAGTAATAGTGCTGCATCCAGAATTTTATCACGTCTTTCAAGAATTGGTGATACCCATAAGAATCGAGTAGAACGAGCAGGTTTTGTGGTTTTAAAATCGCCTGATATTCCTTCTTTACTGATTGAAACTGGTTTTATTTCAAATCCTAAGGAAGAAAAACTGCTAAAAAGTACTTCTTATCAACATAAGTTAGCCAGTGCTATTTTGAGTGGTGTCGATGGTTATTTTAAGCAATATCCTATTCCAGGAACGGTTTATGCTAAAGATGTTATTGTTAAAAAACTCGATAGAAATATTGTTTCATCCTCCAGGAAAAGCAATAAGCAAAAGCATAGAGTGGTACGAGGTGATACGCTATCTGCTATTTCAAAACGTTATCAGGTCAGTGTATCAGCAATTAAAAAAGCCAATAAAATGAAAAATAATACACTTTATGTCGGTAAAACAATCAGTATTCCGCGCTCCTGATTTTATAGCAAATCCTGTTTGACCTATGGGGGCTGTTTTTTTATATAAAATTAAAAAGCATTGTATTATTGAGAGCTGTCAGTAATTTTTACATACAAAATGAATGTCAGCTAATAATCGTAACCAATAAAAGACACTTTATAAGTAAAACAACTGAATATTTTTTACTTTTTTGAGTAAGCATGTTATTTTTTAAGTCTGACAAGTTGCATGATATCCTTTGCTTACTGAAATTAAATAATACTCATCTTCTCCTGTTGAAAACATCGATTGATGTATGACTTAAATCCCCCATATAACAGATACTTAAATACTTTTTCAGCAGTAAATCAATATATCTTCAGTTTCTGAAAATACATTGATAAGATTGCTTCGGTTTCATTTAGCTGAAATGATACTTTCCATATGACAACTTTTATATTATGCTCGAAAATAGATCCATTATTTGTCAGATTATTTTACACATATCTCTTTAAATATAACTCAGTGCGCTCTAACTTATTGTAAATATTGCTTAAATTATACTTGGCATGAATTTAGCTCATATAAAGAATATAGGCTATTTTTATGAATTTTAGAGGTATAAAAATACAAATCATGTTAGATAGGTTGCATGTGTTGTTTTGGTTTTTATGTACTTTAATTTTATTACCAACAGCTGCCACTCAAGCTGTTCACTCTGCTGAACGGTCGTCACTGTCAGTAACAACATCCATTACACATCAAAAATTATCTCAGAATACTTATGGACCTGTTAGAAAGAATGAGGGTCTATGGGAAATTGCTGATAAATTGCGCTTAAATTTTCTTATCAGCCGAGCTGATTTTAGCGTTCCGCAGATTGCTGTTGCTTTGTATGAAAAAAATCCTGAAGCGTTCAGAGAACAAAATATCAATGGGGTTATGATTGGAACAATTCTGATAATTCCTGATCGTGAGCAAATACTTAAACTGACCAAGTCTGAAGCGTTTAGTCTTTTTTTACAACATTGGGAAGTGTGGAAAATTAAGGACGTAGCAATCACCGAAGCGGATAGTACTGAACTGATGGTTCAGGATGTTACTATTGATGTATCAGACGAAAAATCACAAAGAATTCAGACTCAGCTTATTGATAATGAGACTAATAAAAGTCAATTAATCAATAAATTGGTTCAGCCTGAACACACTGTAATGGTTAACAATAATGTCAAATCAAATATTATTGAAAAACCCGCTGAATTAGCTCAATCCCGGCAAGTGCCTGCGGTAACAACAAATATTGAGAAAATAAAAATAAACGTCCGGAATGAACGACCAGAACAACCTCTTGTTACCCGCTATCTGGATTATGTTCCACAAATACAATTTAATGCGATTTATAAGCAAGCACTTCAAGGTATTATCGATGCCACAAACTGGGTTAATTATCACTTCAATTCATCGTTTTTTAATGACAATATCCCTAAGCCATTAACTCATTCTTTAATGGCAATCGGGGTCTCTGTTGTATTGCTTTTTACTTTTCTTATCTGGTTATTTAAGCGTGAAGAGACTGATTTTATAAAAATAAACCCCTCACATTCAATCATTGAAAGTGCGGTATTTACTGAAGATAAATATGTAAAAGTAGAGAATACTATAACTAATGATAACCGTTTGCCTGGTGTTAAAGACACTGAAAGTGACGTTGAGGCTGTAGAATTACTCCAAAAACACCTTTTTTGACATAAAGCATAATGCTAACGATTTAATTCAGCCTTTCTCTTGAGTGGC
>JAHXHI010000135.1 GCA_025656775.1 gamma proteobacterium symbiont of Bathyaustriella thionipta | reverse complement strand
TAAAACTGGCTGCATGACAGCAGAAATGATGATGGATATTATATATCTTATTTTTTAATTGTGTTGTCTTGACAGTGGGGTCCACTATACAATTCAAAGAAACGATTACCGAACTGGGTCTTAATATAAATAAACTGGTTTCCTATAAAGATAAAATGCTGGTTTTACCCACTGATCCCAGACTTAATTTTCCAGCCTTTGACTATGCCTCTAAAAATTTAAATCCATTTGCACAAACCAATTTACAAGTATTAGGTGAAATGATTTTATCTGAAGATGAGGAAGAGGCGACACAAGAGCGTAAGGAGTTATTAAATGAAATCCAGAATTATCGCTATGCCTGGCTAAATCTTCTAAATAATGTAAGAATTTTCCTTAGCCAACCCCTTGATTCTAATCATAATAATCTACAAGACAGCTTTTCGCAAATACCCGTTTTACTTGATAAGTTAGAGTCAAAAATGGATATGTTTACCTTTGAACAGGATGATTCTTTTCCCCAGTTGAAACAAGCCTCATTACAGTATCTAACTAACACTCTGGAGATGATAAAACTGCAAAAAAGTGACAAACAGCGTATGGATGCCTACTTAATTCGTATAGAAATTGCACCTTTGATGAATAAAATTGAATCTCGTCTGGGGCTGATGGTTAAAGCGCAGCAAGCTGAAATTAAAGTAAATAGTGATAATTTAATTAACGAAGTTGATTCGGGTGCTCATCAGCAACTTGTTTTATTAATTGTTGGTATCATTCTGGGCGGTGTTGCAGCCTGGATTATCAGTAACATGATTAGCAAAAAACTTAATGTGGCTGTTGAAGCGATGAGCAATGTTGCCGAAGGAGAGGGGGATCTGACAAAACGTCTGCAAGTCAGTGGTCGTGACGAAATAGCTCAGCTTTCTATTGCGTTTAACACGTTTTCTGCCAAAGTTGCAGCGTTGATCAGTGAGGTAGCAGATGTGAGTCAGCAATTGTTATCAGCAGTATCAGAAATGTATAATCTGACCAGTACAACTCGACAGGCGATGGATACCCAAATGGAAAAAGTGACTGAGGTGTCTTTATCGATGTCGGCTATCTCTGAGCAAGTGACTGAAATATCTCAAAGCACCGAACAAGCAGTACAAATATCACATCAGACCAATATCGATTCTTCTGAAGGTAAGGCGGTGGTTGGTGAAGGTATTAAACTGGTGAATCAACTAAAAAATGATTTTGAAGATGCAACAAAAACGGTTAAATCAGTTGAGGAGGATGCTGAATCAATTGGAGGCGTGTTAGCTGTTATTCAAGGAATTGCAGAGCAAACAAATTTATTGGCATTAAATGCGGCTATCGAAGCCGCCAGAGCAGGTGAGCAGGGGCGTGGTTTTGCTGTTGTTGCCGATGAAGTTAGAAATCTGGCTTCAAAAACACAAGAATCCACATTTGAAATTAAAGACATTATTGATCGCTTGCAATCAGGTTCAACTAAAGCTGCTCAGGTCATGCTGCACGGTTCCGAACAGGTTCAGACGAGTGTTGATTATGCGGAACAAGTCGGTGTTTCTCTGGAAAAAATCTCAAAATCTGTAACCAATATGAATCAGATGAATAATCAAATTGCTTCTGCGGCCGCTGAGCATGTGACCGTTTCAGGGCGTGTTAATCAAGAGGTGAGTGACATATCCAGTGTCGCCAGTGAAGCTTCAGAGGATGTTGATCAAATATCGCTTTCCAGTCAAAGCGTATCTCAATTGACAGAAAAACTACAATCTCTGGTGAAGCAATTTAAGTATTAATATTTATTAGCAGAAGAATCATATCTATGATGCCCTGGTGGTACTAATGAAGTTAATTGATATAAGTTATTCATGTGATAATTTACTTTAAGTAAAAACCAGTAAATTAGTCTTTTTATTTAAAGTAAAATATAGAATTATTTTTTAAATATTTGTTATTTAAGGGTAATGTTTTTTGGTTAATAAATGAGCACTTTAAGCTAACCTTAAGGTTCATACTCTTTCGAGGTTGTTATTAACGCTTTATTCACAGACTTATCCACAGCTTCTGTGGATAAAATGATTACTTTTTGTAATGGTAATTTAATGATTTATTTCTTTATCCAAAATTTGATTGTTAATGGTGTTTTTTCTCATCTCATGCTGCAGGTATAATTTTCTTTTGTATTTAATGATTTTTTTTTAATTTAGATTTATAGTACAACCTTTGATGTAAACAAAACATAATTCCGGGGATTTAATACTGATGCCAATTCTTAGTGACCTATCTGAAAATGGGAGAGCATTAACGATTAAAATTATTGGAAAATTTCAGTTTCCAATGGCATCTGAATTTCGTCGTGCTTACACAAATGTCGATCAGGTTGAAGAATATTCTCTGGACTTGCAGGAATCAGAGTATCTTGATTCTTCTGCCCTGGGAATGATTATCGCATTGTGGGAATATGTTGAACGTGATAAAAATCGTATAAAAGTGATCAATGCCAGTGAAGAGGTGAAAAACATTCTAAAAAGTGCAAATTTTGACCAACTCGTTAGTATGATATGAAATTGTAATAAAACCATCAATACACCTGCTAACTCTTAAAAGAAACACTATGCTTGATACACTCCCTTTTCTAAATAAAATTACTTTCCCTGCAATTAATCGAAAATCAATTAATATTTTACAAATTAATCTGGGGTATCGCTGTAATCAGCAATGTCTCCACTGTCATGTTAATGCGGGTCCTAATCGTAGTGAAGAAATGTCTCATGAGGTGTTAATACAGACTTTAGAATTTATAAAAATAAATCATATAAAAGTGGTCGATCTGACTGGCGGTGCACCTGAGATGCATCCGGACTTTATTTATCTGATAAAAACGTTAAGAAATTGGGCTGTTAAGGTAATCAATCGCTGTAATCTCACTATCTTAAATGAACCAGGTTATGAAGCTATTGCGCAATCTCTTGCTGATAATCAAGTAGAAGTTGTTGCTTCAATGCCTTGTTATCTGGAAGAAAATGTTAATAAGCAACGAGGTAATGGTGTTTTTGAGAGCAGCATTACGGCCTTAAAAAAATTGAATCAACTGGGCTATGGTGACAAGGGCAGTTCGTTGATACTCAATCTGGTTTATAACCCGCAAGGTGCATCATTATCGCCAGAACAGTTCACATTGGAAAAAGATTATAAACAGTTTTTAGCAGAAAAATACGATATTATTTTTAATCAGCTTTTTACAATAACCAATGTACCAGTTAAACGGTTTGGCAGTATGTTGATATCTAAAAATCAATTTACACCTTATATGGATCTTCTCCAGAATGCCTATCAGCCTGAAAATCTTGAAGGGGTAATGTGTCGCTACCAACTCAGTATTGATTGGCAGGGATATCTTTATGATTGTGATTTTAATCAAATGCTTGATTTACCACTGGAAGGTAATGGCCAAAGACTGCATATCAGTAATGTCAGTTCAGATGATTTGAATAATAAAGAAATTATAGTATCAGGTCATTGTTATGCTTGTACCGCAGGAAAAGGCAGTAGTTGTGGTGGTGCTTTAAGCTAACTTTTTGGACATCCAATGTGGCAAAAAATCTCTATAATCATTCCAACACTTAATGAAGCTGAAAGTATTCAGGTTTTTCTTGAGAAACTTCAGCCATTACGTGAACATGGGCACGAAGTGGTGTTGGTGGATGGACAGAGTAAAGATGCTACCTGCGCCTTAGCACGTCCACTTGTCGATCGAATGTTATCTTCGCCATGTGGTCGGGCACGACAACAGCTCCTTGGTACAAAAATGGCAACAGGTGAGGTTTTTTTGTTTCTTCATGCAGATACAGAATTACCAGAACAGGCTGATCAAATCATCCTTTTAGCATTGGCCAGAGGCTTTTTTTGGGGGCGTTTTAATGTGCGTCTCTCTGGCTCACACTGGTTGTTTCGACTGATAGAAAAGATGATGAACTGGCGTTCTTGTATAACAGGGATTGCCACTGGCGATCAATCTATTTTTGTTTCTAAAATTCTCTATAATGATGTAGGTGGTATACCATCGATTGAGTTAATGGAAGATATCGAATTCAGTAAACGTTTACGAAAACAATGTAAACCCGCCTGTCTAAAATCCACTGTGGTCACTTCTTCAAAACGATGGAAAAAAAACGGCATTTTAAGGACTGTTTTTTTTATGTGGAGTATGAGGCTGCAATATTTTTTTGGCGTAAAAACGGCTCATCTCGTTAAAAAATATTATCCCTGAGTGCTGTTTAATTTACTCTGTTAATTTTAAAAAGTTGAATTATGAAAAGTCAGCGATTTTGCCATTCTGATACGCTTATTATAATTTTTGCACGTGAACCAGTTATTGGTCAGGTAAAAACTCGACTCATTCCTGCATTAGGCAAAGAGGGGGCAACAAAACTCTATAAACAATTATCAGACTATGTAATAAATAATGTCATTACCTATAATTTATCCCCGCTCAGCCTGTGTATTACACCAGAGAGTTGTATGGCTTATTTTACAAAAATGGCTTCTTCTAGCCACTTTAATGTATCTTTACAGACGGGTAATGACTTAGGTGCAAGAATGTATAATGCTTTGGCTCTGGCGCTAAAAAATTATTCCAAAGCTATATTGATTGGTACCGACTGCCCATTTCTTAAACTCGATGACTTACAACAAGCAATCAGTGCACTTGATAAGAATGATATGGTTTTTTCACCGGCTAAGGATGGCGGCTATGTTTTAGTGGGTGCAAAAAAAGTGACTCCTGCCGTTTTTAAACAAATTGACTGGGGAACGGAGCAGGTAATGGCACAGACAAGAAAGGCCTTATTAAATCATAATGTGAGCTGGAGAGAGCTCTCAGAACAACATGATATTGATGTTGATAGTGATTTGAAGTATTTAATGTTAATACATGATTTTAAATATATTTTACCAGTTAAATAGTTTTGTTTTGTTCGCTGACTTCAAGCTTTTTTGTTTCCTGTTTCTCTTCCTTTTTTTCAATAGGCTGAATGTTTCTTAGCATATCAAATTGCTTTTCCTTATGTTCTTTTGCGACATCAACTCCCTGAGCTATATACTCAATGCGGGTATTTAAGGTATTCAGTCTTAAATCAATATCGATTTCACCAAGGGGAATTGCAACGGACTCATTGGCTGTAAGGGCTAAATTTCGTGCTGAAAAGGGTAAACGTTTGTGCTCAATACTAATGGCCAGTAAATTTAAATTGATGGGCTGATGCGTTAAATTCTGTAAATAGAGTGTGCTATTCGCTTGTGCAATGTAGTCATTAGGTAAAAGACGTCGTGTGTGTTTTTTTATTGAATAGGCACCTGGAATGGTTTCTTTTGTTAAATGTGTGACCAGTGATAACCTTAGCTTCCGGGGTATAATTTCAGTTTTTAGCTGAAAAAAAGCTGTATTTAGCTGATGTCCTGCTTCCTGAGTTTCTGGATTATAAGAGACACTTTTCTGTGAAGTAGAAGTACTGCAGGAAAAAAGAAAACTGCAGGCAGCAATCATTGGAAGTATGAAGATGATTTTTTTCACTATTACTCCATAGGGTGATTTGAAACGTTTTATATTATTAAGTATACCCGGTTTTATCTAAAATTGTTGTTATTTCCTGTCTGCTATGCAATCCAGATAGAAGACACGCTCTTGTTAAATATTATAGTGGACCCCGAAAACTGGACAATAGGTTAAGATATAAGAGCTAACCTAATGGGGAACCTAAAAATGAGTAGAAAGAGAAAATC
>JAHXHI010000126.1 GCA_025656775.1 gamma proteobacterium symbiont of Bathyaustriella thionipta | reverse complement strand
GCATAGACATGTCGGTTTTAATAAATTACATAACTTTTCTGTCAAGCTTTTTTTTTCAATTTTTTTTAAATTTATGCTGAATAGTTACAAGTTTGAACCATTTGTTGCCGGAAATAACAGGATCCGTTTTATCAGTCCTTAACATTTGAACGGTTAAGCCTTTTGCTGAAAATGAAGGGTGTTGAATCGTTTCCAATGGTATAGGAGGTGTTGCTTGTATCAGCATAATTCGCTATCTATTTTATAAATAAAGTAAATGTTTAGTGTGAATAATATTATAATGGCCATAATTGATTAATAACCATCCAGTTAAGTGATGTGACTTTTAAAATAAGCTTGAGTAAGCAATTTAATTATACGCTTTAAATACTAAATAAATATGAAAAATCAGTTACCACTTTCGTTCCAGTCTCCGGATAGTGCAAGTTTTACTAATTTTATTGCAGGAGAAAATGAACAATTAATTTTTTCTCTGGAAAATAAAGATGAATCTTTAATCTTTTTATGGGGAGAAAACGGCTCGGGTAAAACACATTTACTTCAGGCATTATCCGCTTCTTATCAGGCTGGCGGTCTGAGTGCTCTCTACATTCTCTTACAGCTGGATGATGAACTCCCTCCTGAGTTATTAGAAGGCCTGGAAATGATGGATCTTATTTGTCTTGATGATATTCACACTGTTATTGGCAATGATGAGTGGGAAGTGGCGTTATTTCATTTTTTTAACAAAATTCGAGAAAATCATGGTCGTTTAATTTTGGCATCTAACAATAGTGCGGTTAATCTGGATATTCACTTACCCGATCTTAAATCGCGTTTGAGCTGGGGGCTCACTTATCAGACAATTGCCTTGTCAGATGAAGATAAAATTAAAGCACTAAAACTCAGGGCGCGTCAAAATGGCTTTGAAATGACCGAAGACGTTGCCGGCTACTTATTAAAGCATGCGACCAGAGAAATGCCAGCATTGGTGAAACTATTAGAGAAACTCGATTATGAAAGTCTGGCAGAGCAAAGAAAATTGACGATACCTTTTGTAAAAAGGTATTTATAATCAGTTAATTAAAAGATATTATTAAACCTTATTAGAACTTTTGGGGGAACGCTTTTTTTCTTGTTTTATCGCTTCATCTTTGATTCGTTGTTTAAATTTTCTCTTAAAAATTCTGGCGTACATGACACAGCCAAGATACATCATCATTGAACTGAGTGTTTCTAATAATCCGGCATACCAGGTATTGGGATAAGCTGACATTTCGCTAATACCATGAGCAAAATAAGCTAAAGAAAGAAAACTTGCCCACTGATATGTGTAGGTTTTATTGTTGAGTAAGCCCCGCATAGGAAATAAAAGAGGGCCGGCAATAACAATAAGTACTAATGCGACGGGAAAATGTCTGGAGGGTATTAACCAGACAATATTGACTACCAACACAATTAATAACGAGAAATAACCTGTTAATGCTAAATTTTGGGCAAAGCGCAGTTTTTTTGATTCTTCAGTAATATTTTCAGTCATCGTGTTAATCTGTGTTCAGTTTTTTTGCTATTTCAGCAACCCGTTGACCCATTGCTATACAAAGGTTTTTTTCATCCTGATTAATCGCCAGGTTACTTTCTTTACCTGCAAGGTGACTGGGTCCATAGGGAGTACCTCCAGTCGTGGTTGCCAGTAATTCAGGCTCACTATAAGGAGAACCGACGATTAACATACCGTGATGTAATAGTGGATTCATCATAGAAAGCAAAGTGGATTCATGGCCACCGTGCAGACTGGATGCTGAAGTAAAAAGTCCGGCTGGTTTGCCGGTCAAATGACCAGCCATCCAGTTTGCAGATGTTGAGTCAATGAAATATTTCATTGGCGCCGCCATATTGCCAAAGCGTGTTGGACTGCCGAGTATCAGACCACAGCAATGAGCCAGATCATCCGTAGTAACATAAGGGGCTCCTTCTGCCGGAATGCTGCTTTGAGTTGCCTCGCAAACAGTGGATACTTCAGGGACTGTTCTGAGCATCGCATGCATACCTGCTACTTTTTCAACTCCACGGGCCATCAGTTGTGCCATTTCTGCAGTGGCGCCATGACGTGAATAATATAAAACCAGTATTTTAGACATTAGATTTCTCAGTGGAAGTATGTTTGATAATTAAGTTAATGGTTAAAATTAAAGAGATTATAAAGATTTTAGCGATTAACCTGTGTTTTCCTATGTTATATGGTGTCAAAATGGCCATGTTAGTACATTAAACTATGTTTATACATAATGTATTTGAATACTTTTCTTGACAGTTTTACAAGGCAGTGGTAACTTTGGTATAGCTTAAACATAGATAGCTAAATTGGCAAGAGTTCAATCAAGAGCTTCATTAATAATAAGCAAATAAATACAATCAGGAGTCATTAATATAATGAAATTTAAAAAATATGCTAAGTATCTGGGGGTGGCTACTTTAGCATTTGGTTTTGCAACAGGTTGTCAAAGTACGGGTACTTCTTCCAATACTTCGACTGAACTTTCAGCAAACGATCAGGTAGTGCAGAGCATTATTACAGATGCTAAAGCAGCACTTGCTGATGCTAAAAAAGAGGGATATGCCTGGCGTGATACAGGTAAATTCATCAAGCAGGCTGAAAAAGCACTGGCAGATGGTAACACTGCTAAAGCAACTTCATTAGCGACTAAAGCACTACAGCAGTCCGAACTTGCTAAAAAGCAGGATGCTGAACAAGATAAAGCGGTTAAAGAGCGTTTTAACCAATCTTAATACTTGATGGCGCTGTTATTGCAATGAGCATATTGTAATATCAATTTGCAAAACCATTAAAAAAGAGGGGATGAAAATCACCTCTTTTTTTTGTAAAAAATGGCTTTATACTGTGACGTACGTTGTTTGTATCAAATGTTTTGAGCCATTTACCCGCTGTGCACTGCATTTATGTTCATTAAGGTTGACTTATTGTTGTACGCTCTGCCATAGTTGTGTTTTAGATAAACCCGAAACCCTTCCTGATGAAGTATTTTAAAATTAGTGCTCGTTTTATTCTTTTTGTAATACAGCGATTTTTAACCTTACGCTGTACAGAAGCTGCGGCATCACTGAGTTATACTTCACTTCTATCACTCGTGCCTTTACTGGCTGTTATTTTTGCCGGTTTTTCATCATTTTCTGTTTTTCAGACCTTATTTGAAGAAATACAACAATTTATATTTGCTAATTTCGTCCCATCATCCAGTGAGCTTATCCAGCAATATTTAAATGAATTTGTTGGTAAAGCATCTCGCTTAACACTGATTGGTCTGCTTGGTCTGTTTTTAGTCGCCCTGATGCTGATGTGGCAAATTGATAAGACTCTCAACCATATATGGGGTGTTAATAAAACTAAAAATTTACTAAGAACCTTTTTAACCTATTGGGCTGTTTTAACCCTGGGGCCTGTATTGATGGGGATCAGTTTAATGGTCACCTCTTATATCGTTTCCTTACCGCTGATTACTGATGCTGCCGATACCATTGGGGTTAGATCAGGGATGTTGTTAATGATCCCTGTTGTCATGACCTTTCTTGCTTTTACGCTTATTTATCTCATTATACCGAACACACGCGTCACTCTTTTGCATGCAATGGCTGGTGGAATGACCGCTACCTTATTTTTTGAACTGGCTAAAAAAGGCTTCGCATTATATGTAAGTCATAATACCACCTATTCGAGCCTTTATGGCGCACTGGCAACTGTGCCCATATTTTTAATCTGGATATATATTTCCTGGTTGGTGACCTTACTGGGAGCCGTGACAACCCGCTCAATGTCTTTATTTGATTTTTCTTTAAATGAAAAACGTTATTCGGCACAGCGTTTTATTTCTGCATTTCATATACTCAGAGTGTTGTCAAATGCAGCACAAGTTGGAGAGGCCCTGGAAACTGAAAAATTTCATAATGATACTTTTTTGCATTTTGAAAAGTATCTTGACGAAATCCTGTTTGAGTTAGAAGAGCTTGGTTGGATTTTAAAAACTGAAAATGAATTATGGACATTGGCTAAGGATTTGGATAATGTGACTTTGTGGGATTTCTATCAAAAACTACCTTATTCTTTACCTAAATATCATGCAGAGGAACCTTTATCCGCTATCATAGGTCAAAGCAATAAAGTATTGGCTCAAGAACTTGATTTTCCGGTAAAATCAGTATTTTCACGCTATGATTAAATTTCAGTTATTTTTACTACTAACAAAACAAATGCTCAACCAATGAGATAAAAGAGATGATATGAACAATAAAATTACTCGCTACACCATACTATTTAGTGCTCTATTTTGTTTGTCAGCAAGTGCATCGGCCGTTGATTTTTCATTCACTGATATGGAAAATGAATCACATCAATTATCACAATATAAAGGTAAATGGGTTCTTGTCAATTTTTGGGCAACCTGGTGCCCACCTTGCCGAAAAGAAATTCCCGATTTATCGGATTTTCATCTGGAACATGATGATGCGGTTGTGCTTGGTGTGAACTATGAACCCGGCCTTAAAGATGAGCGTCTGAAAAAGTTTATTGCGCTTTATCTGGTGGCTTACCCGGTTACTCGTGTTAATGGTGAAATTATTAATGCACTGGGAGAACCACGTGGTTTACCCACATCAATCTTAATTGATCCTCAGGGGAATATTGCCAAAAGAATATCAGGAATGGTCGATGAGAGAAGGTTAAACACTATTATTGAACAACATCAAAGTAAACTGGCACAGGAGAAATAAAATTGGTCAGAATTAAACGTTTATATGCTCAAAAAGCAAGTTCCAGTCATGCAATAAATTTTCGCAGCTCTTTTTTAAGTGGTTTAATGAGTGTCTTTTTATTGTTGGCGTTGGTGTCACTTTCTTATGCTTCACCAACAAAAAATCCACAAGATTATTTTTTTGATACCACTTTTGGGGATTTTTCGGAGGAGTTAGCCAATGCTAAAGAGGAGGGCAAACAGGGAATTTTAGTTTTTTTTGAAATGGATGAATGCCCATTTTGCCATTGGATGAAAATGAATGTATTAAATCAAACCAATGTACAGGAATATTATAAAAAGAACTTTCTTATTTTTTCAGTGGATATTGAAGGGGATGTTGAAATCACCAATTTTAATGGAGAAAATATGACGCAAAAAGACTTTGCATTTAAAGAAAATCGTGTCAGAGCAACACCTGTAATCGCTTTTTTTGATCTTGATGGCAAGCGTGTGATGCGTTTCACTGGTAGAACCTCCAGTGCGGATGAATTTCTTTTATTAGGGAAGTTTGTGGCAGATAAAGAATACAATAATACAAAATTTTCAAAATATAAACGCTTACATAAAAAGTAAGTCAATTCACGGCTGTTCGACTGAGTCGATTTTTATATTCTATGAGTGGTAGATAAAAATACAATGAGAAGACTTTTATCCTGGGGGGGATGGTGTTTTAGTTTGTTCCTGCAATGCTCAACTGTCACTGCTTTTGCTGCTGAACAGATGCCTGAGCCATTAACACTTGAATATGCTTTGTCCAGGGCATCATTAACTGAGTCACCAGAACTAATGAGTTATTCTGCACAAAGACAAATGGCGATTGCAGAACAAGAACTGGCTCTTTCTGAACTGGGTGTTTTTGCAGAAATAAATGGCCGTTTGCGTTATGTAGAACCTTCCGCCATTGTACCTGCCAGTGAAACCAATGATGAGGCTGTAGAATTACTCCAAAAACACCTTTTTTGACATAAAGCATAATGCTAACGATTTAATTCAGCCTTTCTCTTGAGTGGCGATC
>JAHXHI010000175.1 GCA_025656775.1 gamma proteobacterium symbiont of Bathyaustriella thionipta | reverse complement strand
TTCATTGGTGAGCCTCATAGTGAATTGATGAGATTGATTATGAGGTAGGGAAAACTTTTTTGAAATAACGGTAGTTGCTTAAGCGCTTACGCTTAAACTATCCTCCCCCTGATAACGAACGCCCATGTTTTTCAGACCATTTACCACCAGGGTATAGCAATCGATGTCCTTATAGTCAGTTCCCATAAAGGGTTTGACGGCATCATCCAGCTTTTTTGACAGAATGAGGTTATTGTCTGAAACCGGCGACTGTTTATTGCCAGAATTGTTTGTGGTATCCCAGGATAATTCACGGGTTTTTGAGTCAAAATAAACAGTACTGCCGTAGGGGATTTTCGTGAAAGCTTTATTGCGGTTAACCGCATCATGAATGATATTCCAGCGTTGTGCTTTTAACTCCTTATTTTGAGAGAGTAAGTTGGATACGGTTGGATTATTGCTGTTGAGTTGACCCAGCACAAGTTTGTGAGTGTCAACAGAACCTTCAGTGCCTGAAGAAGCGACGGGATTTATAAGTTTAGTTTTGTTGGCTTGTTCAGACCAGCTGATTTCACGAGTTTGCTGGTTATAGAAGATTTCCTTGCCCACAGGAATTTGATTAAAAGCCTTATTTTTATTGATTGAATGATGAATAATAGACCAGGTGTCCGCTTTAAGCTGAGGATTGGCCAGTAAAAGCTGAGCAACAGTGGTGTTTTTTTCTGATAATGTGCCAAGTTTTATGTTTTGGGGCTGTTCTAATGGACCTTCATGAGTTGAGAGAGTGTCTGTTTTTTGACTCACAAAAGTGTGTTTGTCTAATTGACGTGCGAAATCAGTTGTACTTGAAAGCGCTACCTTATTGGGTTTATCGGTAAAAGTCAGCGAATTATCGGCTTGTTGGATTTGCATAATAAATTCTCATATCATAGTGGCTATATATGAGATAAAGCATAATTTATGCCAGATATTTAATTTAGGATGATGACTTGCGGTTAGTAACAAATTGTTTTTCAAACAGATTTGCTGTCATTGGTTTAAAAAAATAATATCCTTGAATAAGATGGCAATTCGTTGTTTTTAAAAATTCAAGTTGATGCTTGTATTCGACACCTTCTGCAATGGTTTCCAGATTAAATTGATGGGCAAGTTCAATAATAGCTTTGGTGATAGCATTATTATTCTGATCATCGGGTATTCCGTCAATAAAGCTTTTGTCAATTTTTAAGATATCAATGGGCAGTTGTTTTAAATAACTCATGGAAGAATAACCCGTGCCAAAATCATCAATAGTGAGTTTAATTCCAAGTGATTTTAAATGAATGAGCTTATCGATACTTTGTTGAGTATTACTCATAAGTGCTGACTCAGTCAGTTCTAGCTCCAGAAATTTAGGGTGAAAATGAATTTCAGCCAGTAAAGATTCAATTTCGTGTACAAAGTTTTTTTGTTGAAAATGAACCGCAGAGATATTAATGGCAATTCGAAATGGCTGTTCTATTTGTTCATTCCATAATTTCACCTGTATCAGTGCGGTTTTTAAAACAAAGGATTCCAGCTCCAGAATTTGGTGTGATTCTTCAGCCAGGGAGATAAATTTTTGGACAGGAACCGGACCAAATTGATGACTATTCCAACGTAATAAAGCTTCCATGCTGTTAACCTGCTCACTGCGACAACAGACTTGTGGCTGATAGACGAGATAGAGTTCATTTCTATCAATAGCTGATTTTAGTGCGGTTGCTAAAATGAATTTTTTAGCTTTTTCCTCATAGAGTTTATTATTATAAAAATGATAAGAATTTTTACCATTTTCTTTAGCGTAGTACATCGCAAGATCAGCATATTTAACTAAGGTATTAGTATTTTCACTATCTTGTGGAAAAAGAGAAATGCCTAAACTACAGCTTATATAGGTTTGAGTTTCAGTAAAAGAATAAGGTTCCGATATTTTTATAATAATATTATCGGCTATTTCGGCTATTTCGGCTATTTCGGCTATTTCGGCTATTTCGGCTATTTCGGCAATTTTGTTTTCACATAAGTCACCCTTTACAATAACAATAAATTCATCTCCACTGATGCGTGCAATAAAATCATCGACTCGTGTACATTCACGTAAACGGGAGGCGACTTTGGTGAGTAAAATATCACCAAAATCATGTCCCAGAGTGTCATTAATGGTTTTAAATTCATCCAGATCAATAAAAAATAAAGCAAAGGGCTCTTTATTAATTTTATTTCTCGCCAGAGTGCGTTCTAAATAATCGTAAAAATGACCACGATTAGGTAATTGAGTTAACGTATCATAAAAAGCCAGATTTTTTAGTTCAGTTGTTTTTGTTTTGACTTTGTATTCAAGATTGTCATTAAGCAGTTGTAGTTCTAACGCTGTATCATGCAGGTCTTCTTCTGCAATAATACGTTCATTGGTTTCTCTATCTAATTGCCTGGTTAAAATATTATTTTTAATTTGCATAGTAAAAGCAGCAGTAATGCTTTTATTAAAACGGATGGCAGCAAAACCGCTAAATAAAAAAATAATCAGATAAGCAAAAAAGAGAGAGGATTGTATTTCACCAAAATGTTGTAAAAAGAAAACACAAAGTGGCATAGAAAGTGAAATTAAGTAAAAAATGCCTGTTTAATGATCCCAAGTGATGTAATTGAAGCCACTGATATTGTGCCGATAAGAAGGACAACATAAGTATAAAAAAGTATCTGGTCAGTGGGTACAAGAAAAATAAGCAGACTAAGAACAATGCCATTAAGGGAGGCACCAAAAATAAATAAATAAATCCATAACTGCGGATCGCTTTTCGGGGAAGCATGTAAATAAAAATTAAAAAGGATAATTCGCAGCGTTAAGATAAAGAGACAGGAGATGTACCAGTGAATGAGTTGTTCTCTGGTTTCTGCCAGCGGCCAAAAAAGGTAGAGAATAAATGAAATAGCGAAAAAATAACTTAATACGGTCAAACCTATAGAACGATACAGGTATTTGACTTGTTTCTTTAAAAGTAAATGATGAGTAAGTAACTCAGGCGTCATATCCATTATAAACTGACTATTTTTTCCAATGTACAAGTATTAATGATCTAAAAAAGATTATCAAGGAAGTGCACCACATAATGGAGAAATTGTTCTATAATAGAATGTTTAGATACAGAGGCTGTATATTTTGCTTAATAGTAACCGGGGTTCTATTTTCCAGTGTACTCAATATGGATAAGTCTTGATGCGAAAAATTATAATATTAGTAGTGTTTTTTTTCTGCCAGAATCTCTTTGCCGCAGAGCAGACCAAAGAAGATGATTGGGATGATGACTGGGAAAATGGCTTTAATGATCAGCCTGTCATTCCTGAAATTATCTATCCGGATTGGTTCAAAAAAAGTTTTCTGGAATTACCTGAAGATATTAAAGAAGCTGTTGATGAGGGTAAAAAAGGCATAATCGTTTATTTTGGCCAAAAACATTGTGCTTATTGTCAGGCATTAATTGATAAAGATTTTGGTCAGAAAGATATTGAAGCCTATACCAGACAAAATTTTGATGTGATCCCCATTAATATCTGGGGCAGCAATGAGGTGACGACACCGGACGGTCAGATTATGACTGAGCGTGAATTTGCACTTCGAGAAAACGCCAATTTTACGCCATCACTGATCTTTTATGATGCACAAGGCAAGCAGGCACTCATGTTAAGGGGCTTCTATCCTCCTTATAAGTTTCGCGCTGCGATGGAGTATGTTGAGCGTGGTTATTATAAAGAAGAGTCTTTTAGAAATTATATGTTCAGAGCCAACCCGCCTCCTAAGTTTGAAATTTCTGATATGAACCATGAAGATTTTTTCATGCAGCCGCCTTTTGCCCTGGATCGCAGTCATTTTAAGGCGCAGGAACCGCTGCTGGTATTTTTTGAACAGCAGGATTGTCATGCCTGTGATGTTCTGCATTCTGAGCCATTAGAATTTGAAGCAACCAAAAAGCTGCTCACTCACTTTGAAATCGTACAATTGGATATGAACTCAGATACCCCGGTTATTACCCCTGATGGTCAACGAATTACTGCAAAACAATGGGCTGATCAGCTTAATTTGTTTTATGCACCCACATTAATTGCTTTTGATGAACGAGGTCATGAAATTATTCGAATTGATTCAGTTGCACATGTTTATCGTTTAAAAAGTGTTCTTGAATTTATCGTTAGTAAAACCTATGTCACTACGCCTAATTTTATGACCTGGCGTTTTGATAGTATTTTTGGTGGTAAAAAATTACCACCGATTGAGGCACGAGATAATACTGATGATTTTGATGATGCTCCTCAGGGAAGTCGTAATTAATTAAAGCTTGAGCTGATAAACGAATTAAGAATGAACGAAGAATATATCCTGATGCTGGCACAGATCGGCATTTCAGAAACAGTGATTAAAAATTCCTTTAGCCCGGCCACATTAGGTCGGGGTATTGATTATTTTGAAAGTGAACGGGTTACTATTACTGATGTTGAATCATCAACAGGTCAGGATATCAAGATCTATGCTGATGTCTTTGGCAGTCAGGGCTTTGCCTATAATACAAAGGTTACTTTAAATGTCACTGCCAAGTATTCCAGTATTATTGGTGAATGTGATTGTCCCGTAGGCTTTCGGTGTAAACATGCCATAGCAACACTGCTTAAGTTTGCTCAGGAAAATGCGCAAGCCATCACTGAAAATGCTCAGTTAGGCAATCATCATCAAAATGAAAAAGAGGTTGACAATTGGCTGCACTCATTTGACTCGGAATCTTTAACCGGCGATACCAGCTTATCAAACATCCGCACTAATACCCAGGCAGTACATAATAATGTCTTACTTTATTTATTGACTCCTGTTGATGATGGTTCCGGGATTGAAATTGTCTCAATTGTAGCCCGACGACTTAAAAAGGGTGGTTATGGCAAGGGTAGAGCTCAGAGTTTAGAAGATTTAGTGGACGGCTATACTTCACATCTTAATTTTGAACACAATGAACAAGATATTGAAATTGCCGGCTTACTCTATAGCATGACAGGACGAGGTATTTTTTACCGCCAGAATAATTATATGATCAAAGGTGATATTGGGGAACTGACCTTAAAAAAATTAGTAAACACTCAGCGTTTTTTCTGGCAAACACAGGAACTTAACCAGCCCCTGCAATGGAGTGATAAACGCCTGTTAGAATTGTCATGGGTACGCACAGCAGAACAATACGAACTCAGTGTTAAGGTGTCACCAGAAGCACAGGAATCATTTCGCTTAAATTCATTTTATTATATTGATACGGATAATAATCAAGTGGGTTCTGCCAGTCACCCGGATTTATCGACTCGACAAATCCTGAAGTTGCTCATTGCTCCTCCCATCCCTGAAACAATGGCACAAAAGGTGAGTGAACAACTGGTGCAGGCATGGCCGGAAAATGAAGTCCCTGTTCCCGTTGAATTAACATCTGAAATCATTCACATCGATGATAAACCGCTAGCAGATGTGTTACTGCACTCTGTTATAGTGAATGAGCACAATGATGGGCGACGTGTGCATTTGCTGAGTTTGCGCTTTGATTATGGTGGTCATTTAATTCAGCCGAAAAAAACAAGCAGCATTTACCACCTGTTAAACGATCAGCAGCAATATCAAATCACTCGTGATCCTGTTTTTGAACAACACTGTATTGAATTACTCAGTAATTATCATTTTTCAAGCGTTTCTAACGAGGCTGTAGAATAACCCCTATTTTTAATACTTTTTCAATAAATCCACAATACAGGATTCATAAATAGCTTTCAATTTCTAAGA
>JAHXHI010000005.1 GCA_025656775.1 gamma proteobacterium symbiont of Bathyaustriella thionipta | reverse complement strand
GATGTTTAATGTGGATGGTGCCCGAAGTAAGTTGAATCGGGCATATGAAAAGTTAATCGGTCAAAATTAATGTGTTTAGGTACTAGAATAAAAGAATAATGAAAAAATGAAACATAATAATATATGACAAATATATTTGGGGCTTAATATGAATGAATATCTTCCAGGTTTAGCTGGAGTACCAGCAACAAAATCTAATATTTCTGATATTGATGGTGAAAAAGGTATCCTTTATTATCGTGGTTATACTATAGAGGAGTTAGCGAAACATAGTACCTTTGAGGAAACCATTTTATTATTAATGAATGGTGAATTACCTAAAAAAGATCATTTAAAAAGTTTTTCTGATAATTTACGCACTAATCGTGCTTTGAAATACCATCTTGTTGATTTAATGAAATCATTGCCGGGTTCAGCGGATCCCATGTTGATGCTGCAAACCTGTGTCTCCAGTCTGGGTATGTTTTATCAGGGAAGTGAATGCCTGATAGATGGTGATGTCTGTACTGATCTGGATTATGTTAATTCTGCAACAGTAAAAATAATTGCCAGAATGGCTACGATGGTGGCTTCCTGGAAACATATTGCCAAGGGCTATGAACCTGCGCCTTCACGTTATGACATGAATTATGCAGAAAGTTTTCTTTATATGTTGACAGGAAAAGAGCCGGATCCCTTACTGGCTCGTATTTTGGATGTTTGCCTGATTTTACATGCTGAACATACCATTAATGCTTCAACCTTTTCTGTGATGGTTAATGGTTCAACGTTATCTGCGCCTTATAGTGTTGTTTCATCAGCGATAGGTTGTTTGTCAGGCCCGCTGCACGGTGGTGCTAATGCTAAAGTGCTTAATATGCTGGAACAGGTAGGGAAACCTGAAAATGCTTCTAAATTTGTTGATGAACAACTGAGACGAAAAGGTAAAATCTGGGGAATGGGTCATCGTGAGTATAAGACAAAAGATCCTCGTGCCACAATACTACAAGGACTCATTCAAGAATTGGTTGAATCTAGAGGCGGTGATGTTAACCCTATGTTTGAAGTGGCAGAAGCACTAGAGAAAGCGTGTGAAGAACGTTTAGCAGAAAAGGGTGTTTATGCTAATGTTGATTATTACTCAGGCTTGCTTTATAGGGAAATGGGAATACCTGATAATCAGTTTACAGCAATCTTTGCTATTGCCAGAAGTGCTGGCTGGATGGCTCATTGGCGTGAACAACTTAAAGATAATCGAATCTTCAGGCCAACACAAATTTACACAGGTAAACAAAAGCGTGCTTATACACCAATGGATATGCGCTAAGTTTATTTAATAAATGTTCCTGAGCAATTAAGCCTGCCAGATAGCACCTAAAATTACTTTATTTCTGGCACCGGTGACGGAAGGTAAATTAGCAGTTAAGCCATTGAGTGTCTGATGGGCAAGCCAGGCAAAAGCACTGGCTTCAACCCAGTCTGGATGCAGGCCATGCTTTTCTGTAGAGCTCACACTTACTTCAGGCATAAGTTCTTGTAGGCGCTGCATAAGAAGGGTATTTTTCACACCACCTCCACACACTAATAATTCACTTACAGCCGGTCTGAGCGATGATACTTCGTTGCTGATACTTAAGCAGGTTAATTCAAGTAATGTTGTCAGAACATCAAGAGGATTAATCTCATATTGCGCTTGTTTTAGATGTATTTTTATCCATTGATAAGAAAAATATTCTCTACCCGTACTTTTAGGGGCTTTTTGGGCTAAAAAGGGATCACTAAGTAGCAGAGTAAGCAGATTGCTATCAACTTTTCCCAGAGCGGCATAACTTCCTGAAGGGTCATAAGCACAGTTAAAATGCTGAATACACCAGTCATCCATAAGACCATTTCCCGGGCCAGTATCATAACCAAGAACGCCGTCCGAAGAAGCAGGTAAAAAAGTAATGTTGGCAATACCACCAATGTTTACTACAACCCTGTTTATTTCATTGTTTATATCTTTAAATAGAGCTTGATGAAAAGGTGGTACGAGGGGAGCTCCCTGACCACCGGCTGCCATGTCTTTGCGACGGAAATCAGCAATAGTAGTAATACCCGTAGAGTGGGCAATAATATTAGGATCACCTATTTGTAATGTCGTGGGATATTGATTTTCTGGATAATGACGCAACGTTTGCCCATGACTGCCAATCGCACAGATTTGTTCAGGTTTCAGGTTGTTTTTAGCCAATAGATGTAAACAACAGTCTGCAAATAAATGCCCCATCTGCACATCAAGTTTGGCATACTGATCAAGTTCATTGGCTTGTTGCTTCTGACTCAGAGTAAGTAGGTCTTTTTTTATCTGATCTGGGATAGGGTAGGTTTCTGAATATAAAAGAGAAAAATTATTAGCAGAGTCTATTGTGCAAATGACAGTGTCAATAGCATCCAGACTAGTCCCGGACATTAGCCCGATGAAATACTGAGGGGCTTCTGATGTGGTTAATGGTGATTCAGCTGAACTCATTGAAATAAAAAATAGTCAGGTGGATAAATTATCATGTAATAAATCACCCACATAATATTGAATTGTATAGTCAGGCAGAGTCGAAATTCATTTTATAATCTGCCTTATCCCGTATTATCGCTCTGTTAAAGCGACAGTTTGTTGTTTTCTCAATTTTAGTTGAGAAACCATGGTCTCAGCCGTGGCCTGGAAATCACTGCGATATTTTTTAGCAATTGGGGAGGCGCTGGGTAGAGGAACCGTTAGCGGGTTTCTTTGAACACCATTCATACGAAACTCATAATGTAAGTGTGGCCCAGTTGCTAAACCAGAACTACCGACATAACCAATAATCTGACCTTGTTTGACGCGAGTACCGTGTTTCATTTTTTTATTATATGAATTCATATGTGCGTATAAGGTTGAGTATTTAGAACCATGCTGCAGAATTATTACACGTCCATAACCGCCTTTTCTTCCCTTAAAGATCACTTTTCCATCACCTACGGCTTTAATTGGTGTTCCGCGAGATGCGGCATAATCAACACCTTTATGGGCACGAATTTTGTTCAATACCGGATGTTTTCTACCATAAGAAAATCGAGAGCTGATACGAGAAAAATCGACAGGTGATCGCAAAAATGCCTTTCGCATGCTAAGACCGTCTTGAGAATAATAATCGGTATGATTTGCTGCATCGGTGTAACGTACTGCAGTAAATACTTTACCCTTATTTACAAACTCAGCAGAAAGAATATTGCCATTACCAATTTTTTTGTCATTAATATATTTTTCTTCAAAAAGAATGGCAAATGAATCACCTTTGCGAATATCTAAGGCAAAATCAATATCCCAGCCAAATAATTGTGCAAGTCTCATTGTCATAGCACTGCTTAAGCCTGCTTTATTAGCGGCAGAAAAAAGTGAATTGGTGATTTTGCCGGATGCAAATTGCTGTCTGATATCAATTTCTTTACTTTCAATTCGAACAGTATATTGTTTGCTTCCAGTTGTTTTTTCGACAATAAGGGAGTCAACCCTATCAAGATCATAATGAAGTGACTTGAATTTTTTATTGACATCAAAAGTAATAACTAATGCCTGACCAGGTTTAATACGGGTTAATTTTTTCGCCTGTTTACTGGCATTAATAATATTATGTAAAGTAGAGCCACTAAGTGACAAGCGTTTGAATATAGCAGAGAGAGTATCTCCTTTCTTAACAATTACTTTTTGTGTAGTGGTTGTTTCAAGTGGTGTAATACTGGTGACTTCTTGAGTACTTATCGTCTCAGATGTTTTTTGCTTAGTTTTAATACTCTGAGTTTTTACAATTGTAGTGTTTTTAATACTGGAAATCACAGTATCTTGAATTGTTGCTTTTGTAGACAAAAGTTCTTCAGTGATTGAGTTTGTTACATCGGGTGTAACCATTTGAGTCAACTCAACCATATCAACATTGCTGGTGATTTGTTTTTGAACAGGTTCTTTAGCTGCTTGAGCAGGTGTTTCAGAGTAAATAACGGGCTCAGATAAACCTTCAGAAGCATAAGCAATTTCCGGTAAATCCAGTGGCGAAGTTTGAGTTTGAGACAATGATGTAGAAAAAGAAGTCGACTTAGATGTCTTTGCTACTGCATTGTGATCGATATCAATAAAAAAGGTGATCACTAGAGATAAAACAGCAATAGTCAGGACTGAAGAAAAGAGAAAAATTTTGCTGTTTTTTTTCTTATTTTCCAGTCTGTAATGATTTTTACTTTTAAACTTATTATCTTTGTTTAAAAAAGAACTGTAATTCACGGATATTCCTTAATATTTTTGACTTAGGATAGCTTCAAATAAAGGCTAATGCAATAGTAAACTGAAAAATAATTAGTCTTTTTATTGCATCCTAGCAAGAAGAAAAGAAAATTTATGGTAATCTTGTCGAAAATTTGAAAAATACTGCTTAAAAAATAAGCAAAAAAGAAAAATTTGCTAAGCAGTTAACACAAAAACAGGAGTATATAGTCAAAATGGGCAAAATAGAAGACGCTCTGGAAATAATCAAAAGAGGCACCGATGAGATTTTGCTCGAAGAAGGTCTGATTGAAAAATTAAAAAGCAATAAACCTTTAGTGGTAAAAGCTGGATTTGATCCCACAGCACCGGATTTACACCTTGGCCATACAGTACTCATAAATAAATTGCGGCAGTTCCAGGATTTAGGACATGATATTCATTTTCTTATTGGTGATTTTACCGGCATGATTGGCGATCCAACTGGAAAAAATGTGACTCGTCAACCATTAACCAAAGAACAAGTGTTGGGAAATGCCCAAACCTATAAAAAGCAGGTGTTCAAAATTCTTGATGAAGAGAAAACAACGGTTGTTTTCAATTCCCAGTGGATGGCTAAGATGGATGCTGCAGACTTAATAAAACTCGCATCAAATCAGACTGTGGCACGAATGTTGGAACGAGATGATTTTAGCAAACGTTATTCCTCAGGTCAGCCAATAGCCATTCATGAATTTTTATACCCATTAATACAAGGATATGACTCTGTCGCATTAACAGCCGATATTGAATTGGGTGGAACCGATCAGAAGTTTAACTTACTGATGGGGCGAGAGTTACAAAAAAGTAATGGGCAAACACCCCAGGTGGTACTCACTATGCCAATCCTGGAAGGACTGGATGGTGTGCAGAAAATGTCTAAATCATTAAATAACTATATTGGTGTGTCAGATAGTCCGGATGATATGTTTGGTAAAATCATGTCTGTTTCAGATGAGTTAATGTGGCGCTATTTTGAACTGCTCAGTTTCAGACCGATGGCAGAAATACAGCAATTTAAAACGGATATAGATAATGGTACAAACCCCAGAGATATAAAATTCCTGTTGGCAAAAGAAATAATTACACGTTTTCATGATGAAGCCTCAGCAGAGAAATCGCAACAGAATTTTATTGACCGATTCAAAAAAGGCAAAATACCTGATGAAATGGATGAGTTTGAAATGCAATCAACAGATGGCGGTCTGGGTATTGCCTATATAATAAAAGATGCAGGGATGACTAATAGTACAGGTGAAGCAATACGTATGATAAAACAGGGTGCAGTAAAAATAGATGGGGAGAAGGTTCTGGAATCCAGAATAACCATTGAAAACAATACAACCAAAGTGTATCAAGTAGGAAAAAGAAAGTTTGCTAAAGTCACGATCATATAACTATCAGTGAGTTAAAGATAAAGAAAGAATTAATGGTAGAAATACTACAATTAATTTTTAAAAAGTGTTGACGGCAGTTAAATACTGCGTATAATACACCACTCATTCAACGGCACTCTTAGTTAAGGCTTAGGAAAA
>JAHXHI010000349.1 GCA_025656775.1 gamma proteobacterium symbiont of Bathyaustriella thionipta | reverse complement strand
AAGGAAGTTTCACTACCTGAAAATGTAATTGCATTTAAGAAAAAATAATTTGGTCGGGGATGGCCGTTGTCACAACTAGGTCTACACCCAACCAATACAATCCAGTGCATCTTTCAAACTCATAACCATAGCGGTGTCATCGGAAAAACCATCATCGTCATCATCACCATAGTCATCATCACCATAATCGTATTCATAATCGTCATCAGCCATGAGCGCTTCATCTTCTTCGCGCTCAACCAGGTCAAATACATCTCGGGGGCAGACTTTAAAACATCGACCGCAGCCAATACAGTCAAGTTGGTTAATATTTATTACAAACGCAGGAGTGTAAACTTCACCACCACGGGTCAAACCAGTGATCGTGCTCATTCTTTATATCCTTTGTTCAGTTTGCTTTCAATTTCCTTAAGGTTAGCTTCAGCTTTTGACCATGCCAGGCAAGCATCATAAGTTTCCTGAGCTAATTGAGGGATCTCTTCAAATGCTGCAGGTAAACGATCTTCCACCAGGTCATGCATCTCTCCCGCTTTTTCAGTGGCTATACGTTTCGCCTTTCTGACTGATTTCTGCATTATTTTAAAGTCTTCAGGGGTCATTTCATTTCTCCTTTACATACCTGCTGCCTTTGGATGCTGACCGATAATTTCAACGGCTACTGACAGTAATTTATCGGCTTCGTCTTTCATCTTTGATATAGTTGGAAAACCAAAGCGATGAACATCTCTGAGCACTTTATCCACAACAATCAGTTTGTCGACGGATATTACGACTCGCCCAAAACCTTCATGACTCAAATTCAGTAATGGTACTGCCATTTGTCCACATTCTTTTTCAATCATTGCTGAAATTGCATTGTAAAATGCTTTCACTCTGGACATGATGATATCATCGGGATCACCAATGACTGGTATTTCACGTTTCTTTTCTTTGGTTAACACAAAAGGGTCAAGTATTTTTTCAATAGACCAGTCATCAAAAGTACCATAAGTATCAACTGCACGCATCTGACGAACCATTTCTTTGGCAAAGTCAGTACCAATTACGGGATCATCTTCACTAATTACTAAGTCTGCTTCACTCATCATTTATTCCTGTTTATTTTTAAATTTAGTTTAAAAAAATTGTAACTATTCAGCATAAATTTAAAAAAAATTGAAAAAAAAAGCTTGACAGAAAAGTTACAAAAAATTATCGTTTTAATATTTGACTGGCATTTCAACCTGATGTGCCATTCGTAATAATCTGGGTTTGAATCTTTGTTGTGACCTTTCACCATTGGTATGCCGACGAACCACAATAAATCCAACCGCCAGCCCCAGTAGACCCAACAAGCTTTGCATACCTTCACCTGCCCCGAACACACTGGCTACTATCGTTACTAACACCATAGAAATAAGTGGCAGCAGATATGCCCAGATTGCTGCTCTTACAAGTAATTCATCAGGCAGACCAATAATCACTTTTTCACCCGATTTTGCGCCCAGGCTATTTTCCACGTTTAATTGATTACGCTTGACAGAAAACAATTTTGCCAACACGGAGGTGCCACACCCTTGGCTACTGGAGCAATGGGTACAACTGCTTCGAGTTTCTGTTTCCAGCCAAAGTTGGTCTGGAGTTGATTTAATAACCAATGCAATTTCTTCCAGCATTTAATTTATTCCTCCCAGCCTTCCTCTTCCATCTCATCAAAACGTGAGGAGTCAGCAGGCAATGTACTTGCGATGGCTTTAGCCAGCCAACTACTGGGGCCCTGAATTAATTCTTCTTGTAAAGCATTCAACAAGTCTATAATTTCAACACCAGGTGACACTTTCACTGGTTGAATATTTTTTGCCTTAAGTTGATTCACTGCTGAGGCACCAACTGCCTGACTGTATATCGCAATACACCCTTCCAGAGTCGATATTTTTGCTGCCAGCTTGTCTTCATTGCCATCCATTGACAGATCACCAAATTCAGCCACCTCCTTTAAACAATACTTATCCCTGTTAATGACATACAAGGCAAAAGATTTGGCTGCACCAAAATGTTGATCCACATGTTTCATATCCGTCGTAGCAAAAGCAACTTTCAAAGCAGTATTCATCCATTGCTCCTCATGATTGTTGCATCCAACCAATTGTAATCGTCGTTGCAGAGTCATATCAGGTGCTCCCGAAAGTCAGTTTTTTGAGCATAAATGGACTGATAAGGATGAATTTCACCCTTTTCGAGAGTTAATAAAATATTAGCAAGTTCAAACAGAACCTGACGGGCACCTCGATAAGCAATCCAGGTCTTTTGATAACCACCCAATGTGTCATACTGTGGAAAGCCTGCACGTAGTAAAGGTATTTCCAATCGATGTGCACTTTCTACACCATGTGAATTAGTAATCAATACCTCTGCCCTGTTGTCCCTGGCCATCTGTTCAAGATCTTCCAGATCTCCGACTTTGACTCTATCGGCGATGACCTGCTTCAGTCCAGGCGCATTTACAGGTGAAACAGCTGCTACAATTTCACCGCCTACACCCGCCAGCATCTGACTCAAGCCTACTAGTAAGTCTGGATCAGCAGCCACTGCAAAACGAGTCATTCCCAGCATAAAATGAGTATCCAGCATGGCATCCTGTAGCTGCGCACGCTGACGTTCAAGTTTATAGGGCACCGGCTCACCAGAGAGATCATGCAATACCTGAATCAACCGATCGGTCGCTTCAAGTCCCATTAAATGTTCAAAACGATAGTCATCAACACCCGTTCGTTGTTTAAGCTTATCAGCCGCTTTATGTAGTGAATCACCCACCACCAGAGTTGCTAAAGAATCTCCCAGATTGTTTAATTCAGATACATCGGTACCACCAATCGTCAACGGTGAGAAGTCAGCTGAATCAAGATGACCATCCAGTGAATCTGATAAATCTGGAATTAATACGGGACGTAAACCAAAGGCTTCGATGATATCTTTAAGTTCTTCTAAGTCTCCCGGAGTTAAAAAGGATCCCACCAAAACATTTATCTGACGACGCCGTTTTCCCGGCACAGTTCCACGCTCTTCAGCATTTGGAACCAGGGTATCAATAATAGCTTCCAGTGCTTTGGCAAAACCACTCTCCAGACAACCACTGTAGTCTGGCGTTGATACAGGCACCACTGGAACCGAATCATACTCAGGATATTTTTTTCTAAATTCACTCACGGCCATATTAACATCGCTACCCTGAGTTTCTGACAACCCAGTTGTTGGCACCCCTAACAACGAGGGATTGTTTTTTTCTGCAATGGTTTTTAAACCCTCAATTACGCTGTCTTCTGAGCCCATCACTGTAGAAACTTGATCCATTGCTGTCGTCTGTAATGGAATGGGTTCACGAAAGTGACGAACGAAAAAAACTTTACCAAAAGCAGTACATCCCTGAGAACCATGCAACATAGGAATGGAACGGTGAAAACCAAGAAATGCCAGAGCTGCACCTATCGTTTGACTGGCTTTTAAAGGGCTGACAGAAAGTGCTTTTTTTCGTTTTATAATTTCAGGCATGACTCACCCCACTCCTTTATTGACCGTTAGCTGTTGAGAGTTCTCATCATCTTTTCTATTCTTGGATGTCTGCCAGCTTGCAGGTTGTCTGACCGCTGACCATATTGGACTTTCAATGGTTAGAACCATCTGACGAGCCAGTTCAACCATTCCAGTATACCCAGCATAGCCAAATTCACGCTCCTGATTGATATCCAGAAATGGAATTCGGGCTTTAAGGGCCGTATACATATTTCGACCACCGGCAATTAAAATATCAACTTGATTATCTCGCACAATATTTATCAATGCTCTGGGATTCCCATCTTCTAACATGACGGCATCACGCCCCATCAACTCACGAATACGAGCCTTATCATCCTCGGTGGATTTCTTTGTACCTGTTGCTACCACCTCCATACCCAAATCTTGAAGGGCAGCAATAACAGACCATGACTTCACCCCTCCGGTATATAACAAAACTTTTTTACCTTTTAATTTTTCCCGCCATGGAGATATTTTTTCATCGATAAGAGCTTCTTCACGTGTAATTACTGTTTCAGTTCGTTGTGTTAAGTCAGCATCATCAATCAAACGAGCAAAATCACGTAATGCCTGTGATACATCCCGGACACCATAAAAACTGCCTTCAAACCAGGGGCTACCGAAAGCATCCTGAAGTTTACGGGCTACATTAATCATTGCTTTGGAACAAACCATCATATTGGCTTCTGAACGATGCATGGTCTGCACTTCTCGATAGCGGGCATCACCTGAAAGTGTACATAAAACTCGCAAGCCTAACTCATCGAGTAAAGGCAAAACATGCCATAATTCACCTGCAATGTTATATTCGCCTACAAGATTGACATCATGTATTTTTATTGATTTATTTTGTGACACTTCTGGTAATGGATCAGGCTCTCGAGTGCCGCAAACATATTTCACCATAGATTCACCCGCTATCCGATTCCCCAGATTTTTTGTACCATAAAATCCTGCAGCATCTACTGGTACAACGGGTGTTCCCCATCGTTCTGCAGCGGATTTACAAACTGCCTCAACATCATCACCAATTAATGCCGGGACACAGGTGTTATAAACAAAGACAGCCGCTGGATGGTAACTATCAATTGCTTGTTTGATTGAGTGGAATAATCGTTTTTCTCCCCGCCCCATAATGACGTCTTGTTCAGTCATGTCAGTAGTCATGCCAATACGAAAAAGATGAGAACCGCTGGACCGGGTGCCACGGTTGTCCCATGAACTTCCAGCACAGGCAATCGAGCCATGAACGATATGAGCAACATCAGCGATTGGTAACAAAGCTATCTGAGCCCCATCGAATGCACATCCACCAGCCGTTGCACCTGGTTTGGGTTTGGCGCAACCAGACTTTGATTTTTTGTTGTGTGCACAAGCCGGCTCATCCAGAAGAGCGGTGATGTCTTTTTGCTTCATAATTGGGCATCTCTGTTTAGATTAAATTCTCTATACTTGTCTATAGAGCAAACAATATGCCAAAGTTATAAGTTACTGTTTTATAAGAAATGTGAATTGTAGGGAATACGACAATGTGGAATTAAATCTGTCAGGAACAAAGCAATATCAAGACGAATGTGAATGCATTTAGCTACAGCTAAAAAGGGTACCATTTCAGTCAATTGAAGTTTATAATTTATGCAGAATACTCATGATCATCTCATATGCAAAAGCAAAGCTTTAAATGACATTTATGAGCAATGCCGAAAAAAGAAAATACGCTTAACACCAATTAGGCAGCAAGTGTTTGAAGAAATACTTCAAAACCATAAGGCTATTAAAGCTTATGACATACTTAAGATTATGAGCAAACCAGGTGAATTGGTTAAGCCACCAACAGTGTATCGTGCCATTGATTTTTTACTGGAACATGGGTTTATTCACAAAATTGAAAGCCTAAATGCTTTTATTGCCTGTTATCATGAACACAGAAAGGAATGCTTTCAGCTATTGATTTGTGATGAATGTGGTATGGTGGAGGAACAGACTAACAGCAAAATATGTCATGAAATCAATCTATCTTCTGAACAGGCTGGGTTTATTCTGAAACATCCCGTTGTTGAATTGCATGGAATTTGTTTTCAATGTAATAAAGCAGATGCTTTGGTGTAATTATCCAAGTGAAAAAAATTCTACTTAAAAGCAATTAAGAGTATTTTCATCTTGGTAATAAATAGTTAAATGCTAATATCTAGTACCTAAACACATTAATTTTGACCGATTAACTTTTCATATGCCCGATTCAACTTACTTCGGGCACCATCCACATTAAACATCCA
>JAHXHI010000338.1 GCA_025656775.1 gamma proteobacterium symbiont of Bathyaustriella thionipta | reverse complement strand
AGATTGTAACTTAAATTCCTGGGTATATCTTACCATTTTTGTCTCCTAATACTAAATTTTTCAGGCGACAGGTATGTTGACATAGGGGGATTGTAAGGTCAGTGATTTACTGTCCGTCATTAATCAGCGCATTGAGGTACTACTGGATCGAGAACATCTAATTGGTCATTCCTATTTCTGGTCACTGAAACAACTGTCATCTGAATCAGATAAAGAAGTTGAACTGGCCCGAATTTTTGAAAAAAATATTATCCCATTACTACAGGAATACTTTTTTTCTGACTGGGAACGTATCAGCTGGGTTTTAAATGATATTGATAAACCCGAGGATGAACAATTTATCCAATTAACCACCACCTCTAGTCGTTTAAATGAGCTATTTAGTAACAAAGTGGCTTCAGGTTTGAGTGACCGTCGCTATACCATCAACCAGGCGGCCTTAAGTAATTCGAGATCCTATCAGGGTATTTTAACAGCCAGGGAACAGAGCTGACATGCAAGTCCGTGAATATGCTTTGCTGACCACTGATCAGACGGCGCATACCTCTCTGGATGTCGGTGTTATTTCGCCAACTACCTATGACTGGCTGGTTGATATTTCCCGTTCCTGGCAGGACACAGAGCGTCAGTTGATTATTGAAAATCAGAAAGTGTTAAAGCTCGGGAGTTATGTTGGATTTCTGCAAAGCCCGACTGGTGAGAGCATTGAGATCCTTCCAAAAACGGACTTAGGTCAACAAAATTCCAGGCAGGCTCGTACCATTTTGCAAAACATGCTGCAGTCTGCTTTGCACCTACCGGCCAGAGAATATGGTCAGGCTAATCTGCTTCGCATGGACACGCCCATTCATGAATGGATTTATAGCCAGTTTTTAACTGAACTGAAAACACTGAACACCAAAGGTCTGCGGTTTCACTATAACCGCATTGAACAAAACAGTTATTTTATCCGGGGACAACTGGATATTATCAAGCAACAACGGCAACCACCAGGTAAAGCTCATTTATTTCATATTCGTCATGATGTCTTCAGCCCTGATCGGTTAGAAAACCGACTGATCAAAACCGCTTTGGACTATGTACATAGCCAGTGTCAGCAAACAGAAAACTGGCGTCTTGCCAATGAACTGTCTCATCAGTTATCAGCCATTGAAGCTATTTCACAGCCACTGGATAAACTAAACCAATGGCAAATGACAAAACTTACCCGTCACTACGAGCTAATCCGCCCCTGGTGCAAATTAATCCTGGAGAAACTTAATCCGAATTTTCAAAAAGGGCAACATAAAGGGATTGCCTTACTGTTTCCAATGCAGCGCCTGTATGAAGACTATGTGGCCGTTTGTTTAAATACTTTAGTCTCTTCACCATGGACACTAAAAACTCAGGCAGCTACCGAACACCTTCTGACTCACCAATCGAAACAGCATGAACAAAGTAAACCCTGGTTCCAGCTAAAGCCGGATTTATTACTGCAAAAAGGGGCAATGAATCAGGTGATGGATTGCAAATGGAAGTTAATCGATGCCTCTGCAAGCAACACGGATACTAAATACAATATTCATCAAGCCGATTTATATCAATTGTTTGCCTATGGACAAAAATATCAACAGGGTTCGGGGCATATGATGCTTATTTATCCCAAACACCATGACTTTGAAAATCCATTGCCACCCTTTTACTTCAGTGACGAGTTGGTCTTATGGGCAGTACCCTTTTGTCTTGAGTCCAGCACTTTGATCCCAGGTAATTGGATTCAATTTTTCCCGGCATTAGGCCTGATAAACTATAATAGTCAGTTAAAAGCGATTTAATATGCAGAACTTTATCCCAAAATTTCAGGAAGAGTACAGTGCCAAACTACCAGCTCTAACTTTGCTGACTAATTTAGGGTATACCTTTATTCCCCCAGCTGAATATGAAGCCATGCGAGGCAACAAAGCTAGTCAGGTATTGATGCTACCCATTTTGCATAAGCATCTGGCTAAACAACGTTTTCCCTTTGCTGGTCAACAACATGCTTTATCCCAGGCAGGGATTGATAAAATTGTCCATGAGCTTAATCCGGCCCTCAATGAAGGCTTAAAAGGCGCTAATGAAAAACTCTATAATGCCATGACCTATGGAGTGAGTGTTACCGAGTTTGTTGACGGTAAAAAAGTCAGCCCCACAATACAACTGATTGACTGGCATAACCTGGATGAAAACCAGTTCCATTTTACTGAAGAAATGGTCGTCGAAAACACTCAGGGAACGGGTCATCGTATACCGGATATTGTCTGTTTCGTGAATGGCTTACCCTGGGTGGTCATTGAAGCCAAACGTCCGGATTCTGCCAGAGAAGGTCATATCACCGTCACTGAGGGAATATCTCAACAAATCCGTAATCAGGGGCAAAACGAAATTCCTCACCTGTTTACCTATAGCCAGTTGTTGCTGTCTGTTAATGGCCATGAGGGTCTGTATGCCACCTGTGGCACCCCGGAAAAGTTCTGGGCCAAATGGAAAGAAGAACAAATCATAGAAGCAGAAATGATCCGCCTTAAGAATCAGACGCTCACTGGATCCCAATTGGACGCTATTTTCAATCATCGGCCTATCAAGATCAAAAACGAATATCTGTCTCTGCTGGCTAGTGGCGAACTCACTGTAACCGACCAGGATCGTTTAATCATCAGTCTGCTTCGTCCAGACCGTTTATTTGACATGGTTCGCCTGTTTACCCTGTTTGATAAAAAAGTCGGTAAAATTGTGGCTCGTTACCAGCAGGTTTTTGGTATTAAAGCCATGATCAAACGCATCACCAGTTTCGAGGGAACATCCCGTAAAGGCGGGGTGATCTGGCATACCACAGGCAGTGGTAAGTCCTTTACCATGGTCTTTTTATCCAAAGCCCTTATCTGGCTGGAAGAACTGGCTAAATGCCGAGTCATTATCGTCACCGACCGGGTCGATCTGGAAGATCAACTCAGCCGCACCTTTGCTTCTGGTGGCGTGTTAACCGACCGTGATAAAAAAGATGCCATGGCCACCTCGGGCAAACGTCTGGCCGAACAAATTGGTAAAGGCAATGAACGGGTCATCTTCTCCATTATTAATAAATTTGGCTCCGCCATACGCCAAAAAGAATGCTATAACAACAGTTCGGATATTCTTGTTATGGTGGATGAAGGCCACCGCAGCCAGAACGGTGAAAACAATATCCGTATGCAGCAAACCCTGCCCAATGCCGCCTTTATTGCTTTTACCGGTACACCCTTACTCAAAGACGACAAAACCGAGAATAAATTTGGTTCCATTATCCATTCCTACACCATGCAGCAGGCGGTTGAAGATGAAACCGTTACCCCGTTACTCTATGAAGAACGTATCCCTGATCTGAATGTCAATGATAAAGCCATCGATGCCTGGTTTGACCGTATTACCGAAAAACTGACTGATGAGCAAAAAAATGATCTAAAAAAGAAGTTTTCTCAAAAAGGCCAGATTTACCAGACCGAAGGACGTATTGAACTCATTGCCCATGATATTTCCGATCACTTCCAGAATTTTAAATATCAGGGCCTCAAAGGCCAGCTGGCCTGTGACTCTAAAGTCTCGGCAATCCGTTATAAAAATGCTCTGGACGAGATAGGAAAAGTGACCTCTGTAGTAGCCATGTCCGCTCCGGATACCCGTGAAGGTCATGAAGCAGTGGATGAAGAGAGCAAGGATATTGTTCAGAACTGGTGGATTAAGAATGTCGGCAGCCAGGAAGAAAAAAATTACACTAAGGCCATTGTTGAAGAGTTTGGCCGGGATGATGGTCCCGATATTATGATCGTGGTGGATAAGCTGCTAACCGGTTTTGATGAGCCTAAAAATACCGTCCTGTACATTGATAAACCCCTTAAAGAACATAATCTCATTCAGGCGATTGCCCGTGTGAACCGTTTGCATCAACACAAAGACTTTGGTTACCTGATTGATTACCGGGGTATTTTAAAAGAGCTGGACACCACTATTGAAAAATACCAGGATTTAGCTGAACGCACACAGAGTGGTTATGATATTGAAGATTTGAAAGGCTTGTACAACCGTATGGATACGGAATATAAGAAACTACCAGGCCTTTATAATGACTTATGGGCAATAATTTCTGAGGTCAAAAACAAACAGGATCCTGCTGCACTACGCCAGGCACTTTCTCCTAAAGTCAGTGAAATCGAAGGTCAGTGGGTGGATTCCAACCTTAAAAAACGGGATGACTTTTATGCGGCATTGACTGAATTTTCAAACTGCATGAAAGTGGCCTTGCAATCAGCCACCTTCTTTGAGGATAAAAGCTTTGATGACAAGCGACAGCATTATAAAGATACATTAAAAATGTTTATCAACTTGCGTAAGCAGGTCCGTGAAGATGCCAATGAAACCATCAATTACGATGTATATGCCAATGATGTACGTCAACTGCTGGACAAACACATTGGTGGCATTGAAGTCAAAGACTCTGAAGGTGCCTATCTGGTTGGTAATCTGGGCAAAAAAGTAAAACCTGAAAATTTAACCAATGATGAAGCCAGGAACCAGACGGATAAAATCACGGGGCGAATCACCAAAATGATTAAGCAAGATTTGGCTGACGATCCTTATGCACAGGAATATTTTTCAAACCTGTTGAAAAAAGCTATTGAAGAAACCAAAGCCATGTTTGATGCTCCAGTTAAACAATACATCCTTTTTACTGATTTTGAGGAGAAAGTAAAAGAACGAAAAATCGATGGTATGCCCGATGTGTTTTCGGATAATAAACACGCCCAGGCATACTTTGGATTATTCAAACATCTATTTGACACAGAACTGTTAAATAACTCGAATTTAACGGACAGTAAATTGACTGAATATGCCTTTTCAATTGATGATGTGGTAAAAACAGCAGTAGCAGAATTTTCCATTAATCAAGCTGAAATTGAAAATACTATCAGTATGAAACTTTTACCCATGTTATTTGGTGATTTGGGTATTGAAAATGCGGAACGATTTATTCAAGAGGTACTTCAAATTACTCGACTCGGTATTGCACAGTCATAAAATGAGGTTAACTTCACAGGAAAGCGGACTCTTTACTTATGGTGATGAAATCATTCATTATCAAGTGATCAGAAAACAAACAAATATCGCTTCTGATCAATCTGCTATAAAGAAAGATAACTCTGTTAAAGCCAGAAAAGTGACCATTAAAGTTCATCCTGACCAACGAGTGGTTGCTACTGCGCCTATTGATGCAACAAGTGATGCCATTCAGAAAGCTGTTCTAAAACGTGCCAAATGGATATGGAAGCATCTGAGTGATTTTAACTCGCAACATGACTATGTTCTGCCTCGAAAATATATCAGCGGTGAGACACAGTTCTATCTTGGACGAAGATATGTCTTAAAAGTATTATGTAATCACAACGAAAAATCGAGTGTTAAATTATTACGAGGACAACTGACGGTTAATTTACATCATAGCGGTGCGAGTAAGTCACAAAAAGTAAAGACACTTATCGACAAATGGTATTTAAGCAAAGCCAAGAATATCTATAATGAACGCCTCAATATAGTTGCACCTAAAGCAACCTGGGTTAAGAATATTCCTTCATTTCGGATCATGGTAATGAAGAAACAATGGGGAAGCTGTTCAAAAAAAGGTACTTTAATACTAAATGCTCATTTAGTTAAGGCACCAAAAGAATGTGTTGACTATGTGATATTGCATGCAGGGCAAGATCATTATAAATGAGAAAAATTGATATAATAAGGGAACTTTTTACATAAACAAGGATCAGATCAATAAACCATTATGG
>JAHXHI010000002.1 GCA_025656775.1 gamma proteobacterium symbiont of Bathyaustriella thionipta | reverse complement strand
GGAGCCTTGAAGTTTTGCTGACTGTTGAACAATTGCCACTGTTAAAATGAAAATTCAACTGATCAAAACTAATGTGTCGAGGTACTAGAATAGGTTCCATAAGCGCCTGTTGTTTTTCCGGATTCTGCAGCAGCCACTGCTGTAAATCGGTAAAACCGCCAAATACACCAAATAACGCAAATAGACCGACTGTGATTAAAGCAAATAATTTAACCAGTGACTCAAAAGCAATAGCAACCACCAGCCCCTCATGTTTTTCTCGCGCGGAACTATGCCGGGCACCAAATAAAATAGCAAATAAAATCAATGTACCGCAAAAACCCAGGGCAATGGTTATCGGCGTCGCTTCCTGTGTTAATACCTGCATGGATTCTGTGACGGCATGAATTTGCAGGGCAATATAGGGCAGGGTACCCACTAACATAAAAAGTGTCACCACAATACCAACCAACTGACTCTGATACCGAAAGGCAAATAAATCCGCCAGTGAACTCAGTTGATGTTCTTTGCTGAGTTTTAGGATGGGCGCAAATAAAATCGGGGAGAGCAGATAAGCCAGTGTGACACCCAGATAAATGTTTAAGAAGCTGTAACCCTGTCGTTCGGCAAAGCCCACACTGCCGTAAAAACTCCAGGAGGTTGCATACACACCAAGAGAGAGGGAATAGGTCAGGGGATTATGAGCCAGCTTCCCTAGCCAGGGTTTATCATCTACATTCCAGGCAATGACAAATAATAGTGCCAGATAACCCACACCAGCAACAAAAAGCTGCCATAACTCAAAGTTCATGGTCTTTAATTCCATGAGAGCGTAACCAGCGATAGAGCAGCCAGGTTAAGGTAATCAGTAACAACCAGATAAAATAAGGGGCAAACCAGGGCATTTCTTTTGCAGCCCAAAAAATCCGGGCGGGGGAACATAATAGAAAAAGTCCTGCGATAAAGAGCAGTATGACTCGTTCATAAAATTGATTCTGTATCGGGTGTTTCATAAAACTGATTATAACGAAATTGTTACAATTTGTAACATATTACAGAATATTGGAGTTTAAATAGAATTGCTATGAAAAAAGTCTGATGATTAACAATAAACTTACGAACAAAATGACTTATTTTAAACCACTTATGGGATGAGCTTACTTTATCGTACTGATTGACTTAAAAGGTTAAACTGAAAATAGAATAAATGAGGTATCAGGTAGGGCTTTATCTCTTACTCTACCTGACCAATGACGAACACTCAAAGTGAACTGAAGCAAGACATTAAAGTCTCAACTCCAGTCAATAGAGCCATGAATAGCCGTTGATTTAGAACTTAAAAGCGGCATTAACATAATAATAACGGCCAGGCTCATTAAGCATCATTACATCACCGGTACCATCAAATAATAATGTTAAGTCCTTGTAAGTATTATTTACAGCATAGGTTTTATCAAAAACATTATCCACCCCGACTGTCACTTCAAAATGCTTGCTCAGACCATGACGTACTTTCATATTCATAACTGCATAGCTGTCAATTTCCTGTTCACCATTATCTGCATCATAGTTATCCCATGTATCTGCAGCAATCACTTCTACTTTAGCAGAGCTATTAGGCATATAATCATAGTTCAGGCCAAGGTTAAGTTTTGCAGGCGTGATATTGGCCAGATCTTTGTCCGTTTGACCATCTAATGCTTTGTCTTTTTCCCCGCGCTGATAGGCTAAGCCAAAATCAAGATAGACTTCATCAGTAAAGGAATACATACCGCTCACATCAAAGCCATAAATCGTGGCATCGATATTTTCGAAGTTATTGGCTGTTTTGTCAGCATTATAGTAAATATAATCCTTTAACGAACTATAAAATACTTTGGTTTTAATAGTTAGATTTTGAAAATTATTTTCCATTCCAAAATCAATTCCATAGTTAGTGGTATCATCTAAATCAGGCGTACCTGTTTCTGCCTGAGGCATCATCGCGTTCATACCTGCACTTTTAAAATACAGCTCTCTAGCATCAGGGACACGTGATGATTTACCTATACCGCCAAAGAAATTAGTAGTATTGTTAAATTTATAAGTACCACGCGCAAAAGCACTGAACGAATCATAATCATTATCTTGCTGAGTACCATCAGGTTCGATACTGGTATCATCATAACGCGCACCAAGATTCAAGGTAAAATCAGTATAACGCTTTTCCAGCTCAGCAAAAATTGCCTTATTTTTAGTATCAACATCATCAATACTCATTCTACCGTTAAGATAGGCTGCCATACCAGAACCGATATATTCGCCATCCCAGTTACGGTTGCTGGTATCAATACCAATAGTGGCTTCTGTTGTACTATTGATATCAAAGGCATTTTTTACTTTAAAACCCTGCATACGCGTCGTTAACTTACTGATTCTTTCATTCATGGAATTCATCCCTGATGAATTTCGATAGAATGTTGACATAGGATGTTCGACATCTGAATCATAGTACTGAAAATCCAGTTTCTTGGAAAACTCACCCAGATTGGTAATTGAATAATCAATATTTAATATATTGGAATCATCATATAAGGCATCCATTTTACTGGATGGATAAAGCACATCATCACTTCGGTTGGCCGTATAGCTGATTGCCATTTCATGATTGTCAATCAGGTTAAAATAAAACTTACCCATAAAGGTCTTTTTATCATAGGCATCCATGTTTCGGTTTTCAGTTTTATAGTGAGTCATTGTACTGCCCGGATTGGATGCTTCAATCTGCTCGTCAAAATCATTGCCGTCACCATCACGATATTGACCACTGCTTTCACTTGAGATACTGACTAAACCACGTACCTTCTCATTACCACCGGTGATCGTCATTGCCTGTTTTTCATAATTCCAGCGACCGAAGTTAACACTGACTTCACCATGCAGATCCTCTTCCGGCTTTTTGGTTTTGACTTTAACCGCACCACTTAGGGTACCAAAGTTCTCAACATCATACGGACCTTCAATAATTTCAATACTTTCAATATTATTAGTCAGCACATGTGAGGTTGGCGGATCCATACGATTGGGACAGGCACCATAAATTTTGGCATTATCAATCAGGATATTAATATTATCTTTATTTTGCCCCCGCAAAATAATGTCGTTGGCAATACCACTTCGTCTGATAAGAGAGATACCGGGGATGTTTCTTGTCAGTGCTTCAGCCAGATCAGCGGACTTAATCTGTTCACCACTGACATCACTGAGTTCAGTGCCTTCTACAGAAATAGATGGAATATCAGATTCAGCCTGAACCTGAAATGAGTAGATTGATGCCACTACAGCCAGTGACAATGTTGATATTTTTATTAGTTTCATTACATATAACCAGAAGATTAAAAATAGCTTTTATTGCAATATTTATACCATGATAAGGCTATCATATTACTAACATAAGCTTAACGTCGACAATCTGTTCAGGTTACTGGTCAGACACATCCTTACCTAGGTCATATCACTCAATCTATGTGCGATATGACTCATTTTAATTACTTGCTTTATCATTATTTAGCAACTATCTTTAAGTCATAAAAACTCTTAGCGACCCTCTTATAATGAATGCTTATATTGCCAACCTTGATCAGCTTGAATCCTGGTTTCATTATCTTGCTAAAAAAAATCGGTTTTTTTCCCAAAAAAGACTGAGGCCGTTAATTATCATTTTCTCCCGATTGTTGATAAACAAGCTTTTGATTTTTTTTCCTATAAGCCCACTCTTTTACCACCGGTAAAACAACTCTTTCCCGATGGTGAAATCCTTTTTACTTATCATAAAGATGAAGCAGGCCATTACTCTTTTAGTCAGAATAACAAAACACCGTCTCAGATTCTGGCAGGTGTTCGTCCCTGTGACTTAAAGGCAATTAACTTAATGGATAGCGTTTTTTCTGATGGTGTAAAAGATATGCACTATTTACAGCGCCGGGAACAAACACGTATTATTGCCTTTAATTGTTTAACTCCCTGTGATGATCATTGTTTCTGTGAAGCCGCTCATTCCCTGGATTTTGAAGCGGGCGCTGATATTTTTATTACCCCGCTTTTTATCCATACAGAGGCTGAACATCAATATCTTGTTGAGCTATTCACAATAGACGGCGAACAACTCACACATACACTGATTGCTGATCCCTGTGATAACCCCATTGAATTAAAAAAACAGGCTAAATCTCTGCGTCCGGAGCCATTTGGCCGTCAGTTTATTACATCACTTGAGCAATTATCCGAAACAATTCATAGCCAGGATGCCAATGACATCTATGAGCACTATGCACAACGCTGTTTTTCCTGCGGTACCTGCAACCTGGTCTGTCCAACCTGTTATTGCTTTGAGACTCAGGATGATTTTTCTCTGGATGGCAATTCAGGCGAAAAAACACGTCACTGGGATGCCTGTATGAACCCAGGTTTTGCGCAAGTTGCCAGTGGACATAATTTCAGAGCAGAATCTGCAGCACGTCAACGCCATCGTGTTCGACGTAAGTTTGCTTATTTATCACAACGATTTTCTGAGGATTCATTTTGCACCGGCTGTGGTCGCTGTGGCCGACAATGTACCACCGGTATTGATATTTTTGATATTGTTAATGATGTCTGTCAGTCCATTAACACCGTTCATCAGGAACAAGCCCAACCGGAGGCAGAAAAATGACCTCTCATTCTGATCCGGTCAGCACTATTTCTGATAATCCCTATATCCCGATAATGGCAGAAATTCAATCCATTGACGCCTTAACTGCGCGTGAAAGTTTATTTAAAGTCCTATTGCCTGAACCACTAAAGCACCGACCTGGTCAGTTTGTAATGGCGGGTTTACCCGGTATCGGTGAATGCGCCATTTCCATCAGCAGCGGGCCGCAAAGCGGCAAGCTGTTAGAGATGGTGATCCGTAAAGCAGGCAATGTCACTGGTGTACTGCACCAGTTAGAACCCTCTGACGTCATCAGTATCCGAGGTCCTTTTGGTTCTGGTTTTTATCTGGAAGATTTTAAACAAAAAAATATTGTCATTATCGCCGGCGGTCTGGGGCTTGTTCCTTTGCGCTCTCTGATTACTCCTATTATGGATCATAAATCAGATTATGGCCTGGTACAGCTTATTATCGGCTCCAGAACACCTAAAGAAGCATTATTCAGACATCAAATTCAGCAGTGGAAGAAGCTGCCTGATGTTCATATTATCGAATTAGTTGATGATACGGACTTTCAGGACTGGGATGGTGATATTGGCTTAGTGACAGAACCTGTTCAGCAGCTGACGATTGATGAACAAAATACTCTGTTGGTATTATGCGGGCCTCCGGTGATGTATAAATTTGTTTTATTAGAATTTAAGCTGCATTTTACGATTCCTGACAATCAGATTTTTGTTGATCTGGAACGACGAATGCGCTGTGGTCTTGGCAAATGCGGACACTGCCAGATCAATCATGTCTATTGCTGTAAAGAGGGACCGGTTTTCCGCTATTCACAATTAAATGACTTGCCTGAAGCCTTAAGTTAAGGTTTGCACGAGTAACAGCGAGAAGTAAATGAAACCTAAAATTGCTTTTTTTGATTTTGCCAGTTGTGAAGGCTGTCAGCTGGCCTTACTCAATTGTGAAGATATCCTGCTTGAATTACTGGAGCAGGTTGAACTGGTTGAATTCAGAGAAGCCCTGTCAGAAACCAGCACTCATTATGACATTGCCTTTATTGAAGGCAGTATTCATCGTGAAGAGGACAGTAAACGTCTCATTGATATTCGTTCCAGAAGCAAATATCTGGTTGCTCTTGGCGCCGGGTGCAGGTCTTCTTGTGATATATAAAACAACAACTTAATATCAAAAAGAAGTGTTTTCGTGAAAAATTATCGGTTAGATATTGAAAAGA
>JAHXHI010000145.1 GCA_025656775.1 gamma proteobacterium symbiont of Bathyaustriella thionipta | reverse complement strand
TTGCATTTTATCCGGCCGTTTATTTCAGTTTTTCTTCCTGTTTTTATAATAATATCAATTGCTTGGAATAAACGGATGGACACTAATTAACTTCAATCATTTCAACCGTTCCATCGGGCAAGACCTCAGCCATATGACCTTTGGGTTCATCGATAAACTGAATAGCAACCAGAACAAAAAGCGCTGCACCGGCAATGGTTAAAAAGAAAACTTGTGGTGATACAAACGATAACACGGTGAGAAATAATACCGCACCCACATTACCATAAGCTCCGACCATTCCTGCAATCTGACCGGTCATACGACGCTTAATCAGAGGTACCATCGCAAATACCGCACCTTCACCGGCCTGAACAAAGAAAGAGCAAAGCATGGTGACAGCGACGGCCAGGATGAGTGACCAGCTGGATTCAATCTGGCTCATTATAAAGTAACCAGCTACCAGACCGAGTAAGAATATCGTCAGTGATTTTTTGCGGCCGTATTTATCACTGATTAAACCACCTCCGGGACGCGCGACTAGATTCATAAAAGCAAAGCCTGAAGCCAGTAATCCAGCCATGACTGCTGTGACGCCATGACTTTCACTGAAAGTCTCATAGAAAAACAGCGGTAACATAGAAACAACAGCCAGCTCAGAACCAAACGTCACCATATAGGCCAGATCTAAAATAGCAACCTGTTTAAATTTATAACGATGGATTTCAGGCACTTCTTCTTTTAAATGTTCATTATTAATATGAAATATTTTGTAAACATTATAGCAAAACAACAGGGCAATACCGATATAGATCATTGTTGCCGTACCAGACTCAAGTAAATTTACACCGGCAGGTGATAATTTCCAGGTGAGCAGGGCTAAAGTTGCGTACATCGGGATAGACATTAAAATATAAAAATACAAATCACCTTTGGACGTGACTTCCATTGCACCAATGCGTTTAGGTTTAAAGTAGGTTGAGCCCTTTGGCGTATCACTGACACTGACGAAATAAATAACAGAATAAATCAGAGCAATTACGCCAGTCAGACCAATAGCATAGCGCCAGCCGTCGTCACCGCCAAATACTAAGGCAATAGTAGGTAAACTCATTGCTGCAGCGGCTGAACCAAAATTACCCCAGCCGCCATAAATACCTTCGGCAACACCAACCTGCTTGGCAGGAAACCATTCACCCATCATGCGAATACCAATTACGAAACCCGCACCGACAAAACCCAGTAAAAAACGAGCCAGTGCCAATTGTTCAAAGGTGTCCGCCAGAGCAAACATAAAACAGGGGATACTGCCGACTGATAATAATGTTGCATAGGTTCTTTTAGGACCAAATTTATCAACCAGCATGCCGATAATAATTCGTGCAGGAATCGTCAGGGCAACATTGAGAATAAGCAGGGTTTTTATTTGCTGGGATGTGAGCCCCAACGTTTCTTTTATAGCAATTAATAGGGGTGCATGATTAAACCAGACAAAAAAGCTGATAAAAAAAGCTATCCAGGTTAAATGTAAAATTTTGGTTTTTCCGCTAAAGGAAAATAAATTGAGTCTACTATCAGTCATAGAGGTGGCCTCTGCGTAAATTTTAAGAATACAATAAACCAAGCATTAAATAAGCCAATTTGTATAAGTATATGACAGTTAATGGTTAATTTGTTGGGTTGGTGCAGTTTCTGTATTGTTATGCACAAAATTGGTGCAAAATAAATTGTCTAATTAAGTGCAATTACTAAGCAATGGTGCAAGAAAAAATCTATCTTGAGCTTCTAAGGTAATTCGTTTAAAGTTTATCAGTCGTTTCTTATTTTGGATCTTTTGATGTCATTAATTAAGCCTTCTTTTTATAGCGGTTTTCAAATAACGAATATGCAACCAGTTGCTGATATAAAAAATACCCAAAAAACCACTTGCCCATATTGTGGTGTGGGGTGTGGTGTGATCACTTCTGTGGACCAACAAGGTGCCGTCACCGTTAAAGGAGATATAGAGCATCCTGCGAATCTGGGTAAGTTATGTTCCAAAGGAACGGCTTTAGGAGAAACGGTTGCCCTGAATGAGAGACTACTGTACCCGGAAATTATGGGTGAGCAAGTGAGTTGGGAACAAGCTATTTCAACTGCTGCAGGTCGTTTTAAAGAAATAATTGCAGAACATGGTGCCGATTCGGTTGCTTTTTATGTTTCCGGGCAACTGCTTACAGAAGATTATTATATTGCCAATAAGTTGATGAAGGGGTTTATTGGTTCGGCCAATATTGATACTAATTCACGCCTGTGCATGTCATCAGCTGTTTCGGCTTATAAAAGAGCCTTTGGCGAAGATATTGTTCCTTGTAATTATGAGGATCTGGAAAAAGCAAAACTGATTGTGCTTACCGGAAGCAATACTGCGTGGTGTCATCCTGTTATTTATCAAAGAATTGCCAGGGCAAAACAAATAAACCCCGATTTACAAATTATAACAATTGATCCTCGTATGATTCAGACTACCCGTCTTGCAGATTTACATCTGTCCATTAAGCCAGGTAGTGATAGTATTTTATTTAATGGCTTGCTGGTCTGGCTAGAAAAAAATGGTGAGGCCAATATACTCTATCTGGAAAACTTTACCAGTGGTTATGAACAAACACTTAAAACAGCCATCAGCAGTGCAGCGACTCTTGATGTAGTGGCTGAACAATGTGAACTATCAATCGCGGATGTTGAAAAATTTTATCGTTTGTTTGCCAGAACTGAGCGAACAGTAACGGTTTTTTCTCAAGGAATTAATCAATCAAGTAGCGGTACAGATAAAGGTAATGCAATTATTAACTGCCATTTGTTCACAGGTAGAATTGGTCGGCCTGGAATGGGGCCATTTTCTTTAACGGGGCAGCCCAATGCAATGGGTGGACGTGAGGTCGGTGGTCTGGCTAATCAGCTGGCGGCTCATATGGAGATTACGTCTCAACTGCATCGGGAAATTGTACAGAATTTTTGGCAATCACCCTATATTCCACACGAGGAAGGGCTTAAAGCGGTGGAACTTTTTGATGCCATTGCTGACGGTAAAATCAAGGCGATCTGGATTATGGCAACTAACCCTGTCGTTAGTATGCCTAATGCTGATAAAGTAAAACGGGCATTAAAAAACTGTCCGTTAGTGATTGTATCGGACTGTGTGCAGCAAACAGACACCAGTAAGCTTGCCCATATTAACTTTCCGGCCACTACGTGGGGAGAGCGTGATGGTACAGTCACTAATTCAGAACGTCGTATTTCACGGCAACGACCTTTTTTGCAGGCGCCGGGATTAGCTCAACCCGATTGGTGGATTATCAATGAATTCGCAAAACAGATGGGCTTTGAAAAGCATTTTGGCTACCATAGCCCCGCTGAAATTTTTCGTGAACATGCGCAACTATCAGGCTATAAAAATAACAATGATCGTTTATTTGATATTTCTGCTCTGGCTGAGATAAGTAATAAGCAATATGATGAAATATTCCCACTGCAGTGGCCCGTTACCGAGCAGTGTCTTCAGGGAAGTACCAGCGTGCTAAACGATGGTCAGTTTTATACCAGGGATAAAAAAGCTCACTTAATTCCGGTAATTCCGAAACCACCCGGTAAGCAAACGAATGAATTCTATTCCTTTGTTCTTAATACGGGGAGGGTACGCGATCATTGGCATACAATGACCAGAACGGGTATGTCACCCCGTTTATCGTCTCATACCATAGAATCTTATGTGGAGATTCATCCGGATGATGCTGAAAATTCAGGTGTAAATGAAGGTGAATTAGTTAAGATAGCCAGTCCAAACCCTGACTTTAACGACAATAATAGTGAAAATGTACATCAAGACAAAGAGATTCTGGTAAGAGTACGCTTGAGTGATAAACAGCGCATAGGCAGCTTATTTGTCCCTATGCACTGGAATGATCAGTTTTGCAGTCAGGCCAGAGTTGGAACACTGGTTGATGCCGTGGTTGATCCTGTTTCAGGGCAGCCAGAATCAAAACATGGAATCGCTAAAATAAAAAACTGCCAGGCTAACTGGTATGCTTTTATGATCACCCGTCACAAACCTGAATTACAATTTTCTCATTATTGGTCTCGTTCCAGGGGGAAGGGGTTCTGGCGCTACGAACTGGCGGGTCTTGAAGCACCACAAGACTGGTCAGAGCATGCACATAAGCTGTTAGGGCATCGTGTTGAAAATGAAAACTGGTTAGAATTTTATGACAAAAACCGTAATCATTATCGCGCAGTAAGAATGTCAGGTAAACGTCTGGATAGTTGCTTATTTATTTATCCAGACATTAATTTACCCCCGCGTGACTGGTTAATCAGTTTATTTCATAAAGAGGAAATTACTCAGCAAGAGCGCAGTAATCTACTTAAAGGCGAAGCACCAGGCGATCAGGAAGATACTGGAAAGATAATTTGTGCCTGTTTTAATATAGGTGAAAAAACAATTAATGAGGCAATTAAAAAACAGGGCCTCAATAGTATTGAAGCAATTGGTGAACAGCTGAAAGCAGGGACCAATTGTGGTTCATGCAAACCGGAATTAGCCGAGTTATTGGGGGCAGATTAAATTTATCTATATTTATCAGTGATGTGACTCTCATAAATCGCTGGTTTTGTTTTACATCCCGTATCAAACATATATCCAATCATATGGACAAGGTTGTGCATAGCAATATTAAGCGCGCCATTTCTGTTATGAAGCAAATTTTCTCCTTCAGATGGAGACTTACGGTCATATCGAATATGCACATCGTCATTTAGCATCTCATTTATATTTGCCACTATTCCCAGATTAATAGCACTTTGTACACCGCTTCTAAGATCTATAATTGGTACATTTTTACGCTGGGCCAATGAAATAAGTGAATCTGAGTATTCTGCATAAAGCGCATGGGCAGTGGCACTTCCCCATTTTCCACCGGCAACAGTGGTAGGCACTGTAAACAGTATGGGAATGGTATTTCGCACTAAAAGTGAGTCAACAATGGCTTCTATATTTGCAATATAGGTCGCGACATCAACACCATCTCGTCCATCATTATGCCCAAAAAACACAGTAGCCCAGGCAGCCCCACCGCAGTTAGCTTCCCATGCAGAAACAACATTGTCACGTCCCCATGACGCTTTCATGGAGCTCTGATTTACGTGGCCATCACCTTTCACCCCGCCCCTGAGCCATGATTGACTTAGATTACCCTCATTAAGAACGTCATCACAGATATCATGATTACTGAGGTGAGGGTAACCCCACATGCGTGGGTGATGATGAGGTTCAGTCATACTGCCGGAAAACAGTGAATTACCCCACAGGTGTTGATATGACTGACTATCACCAATATAAATCATCAGGTTCTGATTGATATGCTCGTTGGTATGATCGAGATTAAACTGAGTGTTCAAAGCGAGTATATGATCCTGTTGTGCCTGGTTAATACCATTGACAAAAACAGTAAATGTTTGTGTCACCTCATCTAAACCGTCAGTAACTCGTATAGAAACACTATTTTTAAAAGTCTGACTATGATCAGGTACCCATTTTATTAATCCCGATGAGCTTATTGTCATCCCCTGTGGTGCTTCATCAAAGCGATATATTGGATTTTTAGCATCCTTAATTAATACCTGATACTCATAAGGATGGTCAAAAGGTCGGGCTGCAAGTGCCACCAGATTGGGTTCTGAAGTGATCTGCACCGCATATAAAGGGGGTGTTACAATTATCAATGTTATAAAAAATATCACTCTTAAAGTCATGAAATACTCTTTTAATTAAGTTCTTATCAGTTATTCAGGAAATTTTTATACTTTTAATTGATAAAATAATAGTAACTATTCAGCATGATTTTTAATCTCAGATAAAATCAGGTAACTTTTTATCAAATAACAATTCCAATGCAAGACTTGAACTTACAC
>JAHXHI010000088.1 GCA_025656775.1 gamma proteobacterium symbiont of Bathyaustriella thionipta | reverse complement strand
GTGTAAGTTCAAGTCTTGCATTGGAATTGTTATTTGATAAAAAGTTACCTGATTTTATCTGAGATTAAAAATCATGCTGAATAGTTACTGAGTTTGTTATATTATTCCTTTTTAAGTAACTGTTTATTTAGGAAAAATTGTAATAAGGGGACGATTTGTGTAAAATAAGTGGACCTGTTATTAAGATGAAAAATTGTCCGGTGGTTTCATGACATTTAAAGCAAATATAAGTAAAAAATATTATTTTATTTTCACTCTCTATTTCCTTGGATTTGGAGTGATTGTTGCATTAATAACCTCATTTATAAATTACAAGTCCAGCTTTACTGACATAGAAATGGCGTTATATGATAAGGCGAAGTCGGAAACAGAGTTCAAAAGAAATTTCCTGTTCAATTATATTTCTGAAGTTGAAGCACTGCTTTCTTCTGTAAGTATCAATGAGTTGACTCGAGAGTACATAAAGTCAGATGACATTGATAATGAACAAAACTTAATTAATCTTTTCTATGCGCTGACATATGCCAATAAAAATATTATGCAGCTTCGCTATATTGATATTTCAGGTAATGAGAAGATCAGAATTGATCGAAATAACAAGACATCTGAACTGCTTATTGTCCCAAAAGATAAAATGCAGAATAAAAAACAAAGGAATTATTTTCAGGAAATATTGCTTTTGACCGCCAATCAATTCTGGCATTCAAATATTAATCTAAATATTGAACATGGAAAGATAGAGTTCCCAATTAAACCGACATTCAGGGTGGCCACTCAACTTGTTGTTGAAGATCAGTTAAAGGGAATTATTATTGTCAATTTGATGTTTGAGGATGTTCTTGATATTTTGGCTTATTCTGAAAATTTTAATACCTACATTGTCGATAAGGATGGTGAGGTTATTCACCACCCTGAACGTTCAGGATCATGGAGCAGATATTTAGATAATATCGATAATTTGTATAACATATTTCCTGAACTGGTTGATGGAATTCTTGATAATGAAATGTATTTTGAAAATGGTTTGTATTCGTGCACTCTTGGTGATTTGTTTAAAAATGCAGAACACCTTAAAATTATTTTGAAGCCAAAGTCAGAGCTTATGAAAAAAATGCAGGAGAAAAATATTACTTCTGCTTTTCTGGTTGCATTAACGGTGATAGTGGTATCTATTCCCCTCTCCTGGCTCATTAGTATAATCCCTTCAAGACTGCAATCTGAATTAGCTTCTGCATATCAGGAAATTAGTAAAAATGCTGAGATAATCGATAATTATGTCATGATATCAACCACCGATAAAACTGGAATGATCAAGTCTATCAGCAACTGTTTTACAAAAATTACGGGGTATACAGCTGATGAAGTGGTAGGTAAAAAACATAATATACTAAGACATCCGGATACTCCCGTAGAGCTTCATAAAGATTTGTGGGAAACAATTCTTGCCGGCAAGGTGTGGGATGGTGATCTAAAAAACCGAGATAAGAATGGCCGTAATTTATGGATACACGAATTTATTACACCTGAATTTAATCAGTCTCGTGAAATAACTGGATTTACCTCAGTTGCACAGGATATTACAGATAAAAAAAATATTGAAAAAATATCAATAACAGACAGCTTAACAGGTCTTTATAACCGACATAAACTTGAGGAAGTCCTGCCTTTAGAAATGGCCCGCTTTGATCGGTATAAAAGTCACTTCTCTATTATTATCTTCGATGTTGATTTTTTTAAAAAAGTAAATGATACATACGGTCATATTATTGGTGATAATGTTTTGATCAATCTGGCTGGTATTTTAAAAGAAAATGCCAGAGAAACTGATATTATCAGTCGCTGGGGTGGTGAAGAATTTTTAATAATTGCTGGTGGAACGGAAGTTGACGGCGCTTTTTATTTTGCAGATAAACTGAGAAATAAAGTTGAAAGCTATGATTTTCCTGCTGTAGGTAAAATAACGATTAGCTGTGGCGTTGCTCAATATACCACTGGTGAAGTGATATCTGATTTAATCAGCAGAGCAGACAATGCTTTATATGAAGCTAAAACTTCTGGTAGAAACAGAGTTATCAAGGGCTGAATTTAACCTCAGAATGAAACAGTCGGTAGAGTACCGGAATAAGTATCAGGCTGACCAGCATGGAAAAGCTTAATCCCCAAACAATTACGACAGCAAGCGGTTGTAACATTTCTGCGCCGTCACCCAGCCCGATAGACAAAGGCAGCATGCCGACTACAGTCGTAATAGTGGTCATCAGTATGGGACGTAATCTTAAACGGGCGGCATGTGATATGGCTTGATTGAGTAAAAGGCCGGCTTTACGTTCAATTTCAATTTGTTCCACCAGGACAATGGCATTATTTACGACAATGCCTGAGAGCATAATTAAACCCAGCCAGACGGGCATTGAAACAGGTAGTTCTCGAAAATACAGTCCGCCGGCAACACCAATGAGCATAAAAGGAATGCCCAATAGAATAATCAATGGATTTTTTAATGATTCATATTGAACAGCCATGACCACAAAGACAAGAAATATTGCCAGAGCAAATAATATCATACTCATATCACGACCTTCTTTGATTGCCTTATTGCCGCTGCCATCATAGAGGAAATAACCTTCAGGTAGTGAAAAGTGCTTCAGTTGCTCATCTATTGTGGCCATCACCTGAGTTAAATCATCATCATTAATCAGACTGGCTGTGACTTCAACAATTCGTTGTTGATTATCCCTTTCAATAACTGAGGGTGATGCAGAAAATTCCAGACGAGCCACTTCGTTGAGATAAATAGCCTGACCATTATGATGTTTGATTAAAATATGCTTTAAATCATCGTTGGATAACATTGCCGAACGAGATAATCTCAAACGAATATTATATTCACGATCATTTTCAATGTAATCTGATACCAGTACGCCATCAAGCGCAACTTTGAGTGCATAACCAATATCACTGGCTTTAATGCCCAGATCGGCAGCACGTTGACGTAATACTTTTAGTTTGAGTTCCTTATGATTCTCTTCATAAGTTTGTTCAAGATTGCTGATGCCTTCAACGGGTCGTAATTGTTCAATCAGTTGATTACCAATCTGGTTAAGTGTCTGTAGATTTTCACCCTGAATGCGAATGCTGATTTTTTCATCACTCTTACCCAGACGAACACCCCGTACTCCCCGTACAAAAAGTCGTGTTTTAATGCCGGTTAAATTCAGGGCATTAATTTTAGGTTTAATATAAGTAATCCATTCCTGTGAGGTCATCGTTCTTTGTGTGCCGGAGGTGAGCTGAATTTTTATTGAGCTGGAATTACTGCTTTCTCTTTGGGAGCGCCCAAAAATACTACCGCCAATGGTACTGAAGACGGTGATGACTTCCTTATCTTCCAGTAATAATGTTTCTATCTTATCAACCACATCATTCATTTCATTGAGGCGCATACCGGGCTCACCAGAAATTCTCATATAAACACGGCCTTCATCAATTTGTGGTAAAAAAATCTGTTTTTCATTAATAATATGTTGTGTACTGTAAAATAATGCAGGAATCAAGATAACAAAAGGTAACCAGCCGTGTTTAATAATAAAATTGACAAACTGCTCATAAGTGTTGGCAATAGCAATAAATAACTTTTTAGGTTTCTTCTGTGTGACCTGTTTTAATCTTGCAGCAAGACTGGGTACAATAGTGAGTGATACCAGCATGGAAGATACAATGGCCGCTGAGATGGTAATGATTAATTCTTTAAACAATAGCCCAACCAGACCACTCATGAATAAGAAGGGTAGTACCGCAACCAGGTTGGTGCTGGTAGAAGCAACGATTGCACTATTCACTTCATTGGCGGCTTGTAAGGCCGGATTAATCGCAGATGAGTCTGCTTTCTGTTGCTGGTGACGAGAAATATTTTCCAGCATAACAATCGTGCTATCCACTAACATACCGATACCGAGTGCTAAACCACCCAAAGTCATGATATTCAGAGTGAGTCCGCTAATCTCCATGATAATAAAAGTAATCACAATAGCCAGAGGAATTGCCGTACCGATAATTAATGTACGACGCAGATCACCTAAGAAAAAATAGACCACCAGCATGGCAAGAAATGCCCCAGTGAGCGCTGCTCGCGAGGCATTGTTTAGCGCATGTTTAATAAAGACAGCTTGATCATCTACCGGTGTTATTTCTACATCTTCAGGAATCAGCTGTTCTTTTTTTAATTGTTTAATGCGTTGATTAATGGCCTCAACGACTGCTACCGTATTAGCCTGAGGCTGTTTCTGTATTGACAGTTTGACACCTTCCATCCCATTAAGCCGGATGCTGACTCGCTCATCTTCGTGCGTATCGAGAATGTTGGCCACTTCATTAAGTTTGACGGCATCATCAATTTGCTGTGTTTCTTCACTGATAAGCGGTAATTGTGCCAGTTCATCAAGTGATTCAAAGCGTGCTTCCGTGCGGGTGCTTAATTCATCGAATTCGGTATAAATTCTTCCCGCAGCAATATCACGGTTTTCGGTGTCAATCAGTGTTTCAATGTCTTTAAAGTTGAGTTGATGGGCGGCTAATCGCAGTTGATCAAGAATGACTTGAATCTCTCGCACCAGACCACCGCCCAATTCTGCTGAGGCAACACCAGGAAGATTAATAAACCATTTGCTTAACTGATAGTCAGCATAACTTCTCAGTTCAATGGGGGTTTGTTTATTGGAACTGACAATAAACTCAATGACAGGAATTTGTGAAGGGTCGCGCTTGTAAATAATCGGGGGGTCAATCGTATCGGGTAAAAAGCGTTTTGCCCGATCAAGTCGGTTACTGGCATCACGCAAGGCCACATCAATATCTGTGCCATAGGGGAAGCTCAGATCAATGGAGCTGCGGCTCTCAGTTGTTCTGGACTGTACTGAAATGGCGCTTTCGGTAATGGCTAATTGTTCTTCTAGCTGACGAGTGACTTTATCTTCCATGATGGATGCTGGAACACCCGTATCAACAATACGAACTCTGACATCAGGGTAGATAATATCCGGTAATAAATTAACGCCCAGACGCTGCAGCATAAACACACCCAGCACTAATAATGCCAGAGCAATCATATTGACGCCAATTGGATGTTTAATTGCCCAGGCGGCAATATTACTGGATGTTTGAGGTTGTTTTAGCATTTAATCTTTTTTGTTTTACTACTCGTATGTCTACGTTAAGGGATATTTGTTATATCGCTGAAGCTAATCCTGATGCGATAAAAAAATAGATTGTTCACCTTATGGTAGAACAGGCTTGGCTAGTTTATTTTAAAAAATAATTATCTGGTTGCCATGATAACAATTTGATTATGACATAAAAAATTTTTGACTGCATGTCCTGATATGAACAAAATTAAAGTAAACGGTTTTAATTTTACAAGTGAGAAATATGCTGAATGGTCATCAAACTAAAAAGTAACCCATCATGATGAATTATGAGAAATCTTCAGTCTTATGCTGCTCTAAACGTTCTTCCGCCAGCATTTGATTTAAATGATTAGAAATATTTTCTATATCGGCAGGTTCTTTGTTCGCTTTCTCTTTATACAAGGCAGAATCAAGTAAGCCTAATTCGGTTTTTTTATCACCGGATGTTAAAAAATGTGCAGCGATACTGACTTTAAAATTAATACTTCCGTCAAGGCTGCTTTCATATTCAATCATATTAATGATCCGCTGGCGTAATAGCTCACATTGTTTTTTAGTGGTGTTGGGTAAAATAATTATAAACTCATCACCACCATAACGACAGGCTTTGTCCACTTCACGGATAGTTGTTTTTAAAATTTTTGCTAATGTGATAGTAACTATTCAGCATGATTTTTAATCTCAGATAAAATCAGGTAACTTTTTATCAAATAACAATTCCAATGCAAGACTTGAACTTACAC
>JAHXHI010000052.1 GCA_025656775.1 gamma proteobacterium symbiont of Bathyaustriella thionipta | reverse complement strand
GGTGTAAGTTCAAGTCTTGCATTGGAATTGTTATTTGATAAAAAGTTACCTGATTTTATCTGAGATTAAAAATCATGCTGAATAGTTACGAGGAGATCGTATAGTGAGTATAACAAGGCGTGATTTTATAAAAAACAACGCAGCCGTTGCAGCCGCATCTGTAGCAGGTGTAACCTTACCCGTGAGCGTAACCAAAGCAGCAGATTCTGCTGATGACGGTATCCGCTGGGATAAGGCCGCTTGCCGTTTTTGTGGAACGGGTTGTAGTGTTCTGGTCGGCACCAAGGGAGGCAAAATGGTTGCCAACCAGGGCGATCCGGATGCACCGGTAAACAAAGGACTTAACTGTATTAAAGGTTATTTCCTGACCAAGATTATGTACGGTAAAGATCGTTTAACCAAGCCATTACTTCGAAAGAAAGGTGGAAAATACGACAAAAACGGTGACTTTACTGAAGTATCATGGGATGAAGCATTTGATACCATGGCCGACAAATGGAAAGCAGCCCTTAAAGACAAAGGGCCTACTTCTGTTGGTATGTTTGGTTCAGGTCAGTGGACAGTTTGGGAAGGCTATGCCGCTTCCAAAATGATTAAAGCGGGCTTCCGTTCTAATAACCTTGATCCCAATGCACGTCACTGTATGGCTTCTGCCGTCGGTGCTTTCATGCGTGGTTTTGGTATTGATGAACCAATGGGTTGTTATGATGACCTGGAACATGCGGATGCATTTGTTCTCTGGGGTTCTAACATGGCAGAGATGCACCCGATTTTATGGTCACGTATCACTGATACTCGCCTGACCAAAAAAGACTCAGAAGTACACGTATTATCAACCTTTACACATCGTTCATTCGAACTGGCTGATAATGGTATGATTTTCAAACCACAAACTGACCTGGCAATTCTTAACTATATAGCCAACTATATTATTGAGAATGATGCAATGGATAAAGACTTCGTTAAAGAACATGTCGCATTCCATCAGGCTACAACCGATATTGGTTATGGTCTACGTCCGGATCATCCGCTTGAAAAAGCAGCCAAAAACAATGGCAAGACCAGAGGCAAGCATCCAAAAATCAGCTTTGAAGAATATGCCAAGTCTGTTAAGCCTTATACTCTGGAAAAAGCCAGCAAAATGTCGGGTGTACCTGAAAAGAAATTGCTGAAACTTGCTAAGTTATATGCTGATCCTAAGAAGAAGATAACTTCTTTATGGACTATGGGCTTTAACCAGCACACTCGTGGTGTCTGGGTTAATGGTCTGTGCTACAACATTCACCTGTTAACCGGCAAGATTTCCAAGCCGGGTAGTGGTCCATTCTCATTGACTGGTCAGCCTTCTGCATGTGGTACAGCCCGTGAAGTAGGTACCTTTGCGCATCGCCTGCCTGCCGATACGGTGGTTATGAATGAAGGGCATCGTGATGCTGCTGAAAAAATCTGGAAACTGCCTAAGGGTACGATTAATCCTAAGCCAGGTTATCACGCTGTATTACAGCATCGTATGCTTAAAGACGGCAAGCTCAATGCTTACTGGTTTCAGTGTACTAATAATGCTCAGGCAGCGGCGAACTTCAATGAAGAAACATGGCCGGGCTATCGTAATCCAGCCAACTTTATTACCGTTTCTGATCCCTATCCAACAGTAACTGCTATGGCAGCAGATCTTATTTTACCAACTGCAATGTGGGTTGAAAAAGAGGGTGCTTATGGTAATGCGGAACGTCGTACTCAGTTCTGGCGTGAACAGGTTTCTGCACCGGGTGAGTCAAAATCTGACTTATGGCAGACTATGGAGTTCACCAAACGCTTCAAGATGACTGAAGTCTGGCCTGAAGAGCTATTAGCGAAAATGCCGGAATACAAAGACAAGACCATGTATGAAGTCTTGTATGAAAATGGTGAAGTTAATAAGTTCCCTGCTCAGCAAGTGACTGACAGCGATGGTAATCAATACAATAACCATGAAATGGAACATTTTGGCTATTATGTGCAAAAAGGTCTGTTTGAAGAATATGCTGCATTCGGTCGTGGACATGCACATGATTTAGCTGACTTTGATGTATATCATAAAGCACGTGGTCTACGCTGGCCTGTTGTGGACGGTAAAGAAACCTTATGGCGTTTCCGTGAAGGTTATGATCCCTATGTTGCCAAGTACAATGCAGATGGTAAAAAAGGTGATGCCTATTTCTATGGTAACCATAAGAAAAATGGCGGTAAGGCAAAAATTATTTCCGCACCTTATGAAGATCCGGCAGAAAGTCCAGATAAAGAGCATGATTTATGGTTATGTACCGGTCGTGTACTTGAACACTGGCATTCTGGTTCGATGACTCGTCGTGTGCCTGAGCTTTATCGTGCAGTGCCTGATGCCGTGATTTATATGCACAAAAAAGATGCCAAGAAGCGCAAGTTGCGTAATGGTTCTAAAGCGAAACTAATGACTACTCGTGGTGAGATCGAAGCTCGAGTTGAAACTAAGGGACGTAACAAGCCGCCAGAAGGTCTGGTGTTTGTGCCCTGGTTTGATGCAGGTCGATTGATCAATAAAGCAACATTAGATGCGACTGATCCGCTTTCTAAAGAAACCGATTACAAAAAATGTGCTTGTAAGGTTGTGAAAGCTTAATTATTTAAACGATTGGAGAATTAATACAACTATTGTTACAAAGAAAGTATTGTCTTATCTCTATCAGATAGAGATAAGACAGACATTAAACAACATGATTTTGCAATAAAAGAGGTAATTTTACGTGTCAAATACGCAAGGGCGGGGGGATACTGCTCAAACTGGAACTTCTCTTAAAAAGAGGGCAACACTGAATCGGCGTAAGTTTTTGGGTGATACACTCAAATCAGCGTGTGGTGCAGGGTTGCTGGGACTTGGCATGGGCACTTATTCCCGCCAGGTTGAGTCCCATCCAGCCTGGGTTATCCGACCACCGGGTGCATTACCTGAACCAGAGTTTTCAGGTGCCTGTATTCGCTGTGGGCTCTGTGTCAGAGACTGCCCTTATGACATGCTGAGACTAGCAGAACTGGGGGAATCCGTTGCTATGGGTACTCCTTATTTCGTTGCTCGGGATAAGCCGTGTGAGATGTGTGAAGATATACCTTGTGCAGCAGCCTGTCCTACTAATGCATTAAGCCATGAGCTGGATAATATTGATGATGCCCGTATGGGTCTTGCGGTATTAATCGATCAGGAAGAATGTATTGCTTTTCAGGGGCTGCGTTGTGAAGTCTGTTTTAATGTCTGCCCGGTACAGGGTGATGCCATTTCAATTGAAATGCAGCATAACCGTCGTTCAGGTAAGCATGCTAATTTTATACCGGTCGTTCACTCTAATGCCTGTACAGGCTGCGGTAAGTGTGAAAAGGCTTGTATTCTGGAAGAAGCGGCAATCAAAGTGCTGCCTATGGAGCTGGCTAAAGGCCTGGTAGGTGAGCATTATCGATTCGGCTGGCAACAGAAAAAAGTCGCAGGCAAGAGCCTGGTGACACCGGATGTAGAACATCAGTATAACTTACCTGAAGGTGTGACGTATGACTATAATAAGGGTGGTTTATCATTACCACCTGAATCGTCAGATGCTTCACCGTATTCTTCTAATCCTCTGGACAGCTTAAAAAAGCTGCAGAATCAGGAGAGTAAATGATGGTTGAACAGAAATTTCAGCCTGGCGCGCAGGCTATTGCCAAAAAAGGCTGGTTTGGAGCTTATAAGTGGTTGATTTTTCGCAGAATCAGTCAGCTTGGTATTCTGGCGCTTTTTTTAACGGGGCCTGTTCTGGGGATCTGGATTGTAAAAGGTAATATGGCGTCGAGTCTGACGCTGGATATTTTACCGCTTTCTGATCCGTATGTTATGTTGCAAGGCTTAATGTCTGGGAATGTTCCAGTCACCAGTGGCCTGATTGGTGTGGCCATTGTTCTGGTCTTTTATCTGTTGGTGGGTGGAAGAGTTTACTGTTCCTGGATCTGTCCGGTCAATATTGTGACTGATGCGGCAGGCTGGGTACGCAGAAAGCTTGGTTTGAAAGTGTCCAGTCATTTTGCCAGAAGTACACGCTACTGGTTACTGGCTTTGACACTGATTTTACCGCCGATTACCGGAGCAATTGTCTGGGAGCTGTTCAACCCGGTATCATTGATGTTTCGCGGAATCATCTTTGGTATGGGGTGGGCCTGGATGGTGATTGTTGCTATCTTTTTGTTTGACATCTTTATCAGTCAACGGGGATGGTGTGGTCATTTATGTCCAGTTGGTGCTTTTTATAGTCTGTTAGGGACGAAAAGCCCGCTGCGGGTGAGCGCATCCAGGCGTGAACAATGTGATGATTGTAATGACTGCTTTGTTGTCTGTCCTGAACCAAAGGTAATAACACCGGCGTTAAAAGGTGCAGATAAAGGCATTGGTCCATTAATTGATGATGGTAACTGCACCAATTGCGGCCGTTGTATTGATGTTTGTGATGAAGAAGTATTTAATTTTACCAATCGTTTTAAAAGCTGAACACTTTAATTTTAAGCTTTTTGTTTTAAGACTTTTTAGTTTAAGAACGGGAAGCTCAAACTTCTGATTTTGAATGGAGATAAAAAATGTTTAAACGTAACAATCAAAAAACTCTTTTTAGAAAGAGTATAACGATTTTTCTATTAGCGATGACAGCAGTGTTGTTTTCATCTGCAGCAATGTCGGTGCAATCACTGCGTGGTGATAACGCCCTTGATAACAAAGCCAATAAAGCTGGCAAGCATAAGATTGCTACTGTCGAAGGCGGTATTGAACGTAGCTTTAAACTACAGCCGCCTATGATTCCTCATACTATTGATAAATATAAAATTACTTTAAAAGGTAATGGTTGTATGAAGTGTCATAGTGAAAAAGCCTATAAGAAAGAAAAAGCGCCTAAAGTGGGTGATAGTCATTACGTCAATCGTGATGGTGAAACACTCAAGACAATTTCCAGTCGTCGCTATTTCTGTAATCAGTGCCATGCACCACAAACTAAGGATAATCCATTGGTAGAAAATGTTTACGAAGGTATTTAGTAAAGTGCCGAGTAAATAAAACCATAATATTACTATGGGTATATTCTAATAATCTGATTGATGGTGTATACTCCGTCAATTAGATTTTTTATTTTAAACGTTTTATTTAAAACTCTTTTTAAAAGAGCGGGATTAATGCAATGGGATTATTTTCAAAAGAAGGTACATTTAAAGTACTGTTTTTTGGTTTTGTTTTAGGTGTTATTTTCTGGGGTGGATTTAATACCGCAATGGAAGCCACTAATCAGGAATCATTTTGTATTTCCTGTCATGAAATGGAAGAAAACGTCTATCAGGAATATACAGAGACTATCCACTATTCAAACCGTACCGGTGTAAGAGCAACCTGTCCGGATTGTCATGTACCCAAAGAATGGATACATAAAATTATTCGTAAGATTAAAGCGTCAAATGAGCTCTATCATAAGATGCTAGGTACAATTGATACACCTGAAAAGTTTGAAGCAAAACGTCTGCAAATGGCTCAAAGGGAGTGGCGTCGCATGTTAGGCACTGATTCTCGTGAATGTCGTAATTGTCATGAATTTGATTCTATGGATTTTGATAAACAGGAATCACGCAGTTCTGATCGTCATGATGAGGCGCTTGATAATGGCTGGACATGTATTCAATGTCATAAGGGAATTGCTCACTCCTTACCTGAAGGTTATGACCCTGCCGATGATACTCCGGGAGGAGAAGAAGAGGAAGAAACAGATTAATAAAGCGCTTTAATCTATTGTAATTCTTTTCTATTTTTCTACAAAAAAGCCTGCCTTAAACCGCAGGCTTTTTTGATCAGGATTATTGCACCTTGAAGAATGTTGATTTATAAACTAAAAATGTAACTATTCAGCATAAATTTAAAAAAAATTGAAAAAAAAAGCTTGACAGAAAAGTTATGTAATTTATTAAAACCGACATG